>NZ_JBALQK010000227.1:0-7902 GCF_036965845.1 Bacillus sp. JJ1127
TCTATAGGGTACATTTTATTAAGAGCAGAGTCCTTTTTTACCTTGCTATTTGCGGACAATAAGATCCCCACTTCAAAATGTAGCGAAAGCAAAGAAGTTAGGTGGGGGATCAACTGCCCGTAAAAGCACGATTCGTGAAGGCTAATAATCAGTGGGGAATAAAGCCCCATTGATTAAAGTTTCACTTTATTTTGTTTCATGAGGAGTTTTGTATCTTTTCATTTGCTGTGGGAGTTTCTCTATTGCGACAATTACACCATCTAACTTATTTTCAATACGATGTAGTAAATATAACGTCACAACAATCGGAAACCCTACATTACCAATCATCGAGATCCATTCCTCCATCTATTTCTCCCTCCTTTCTTTTAAATAAATAAGAATAAGAAAGGAAATTAGGCATAAAAAAACAAGCTACTACACATTAGCTTGTTTTTTTATGAAGACTACAACAAGAATAAAAATCATTTGCCAATATTTTATTTATATAATTCTGGACGGCGATCAACAAAAACTGGAATGCCTCTGCGGACTTCCTTAACCTTTTCTAATTCTATTTTCCCATGCAAAATGGCTTCTTCTTCGTCTGCTTCGACCATGATTTCTCCCCATGGATCAACAATAAGAGAATGTCCAGCAAACACATTATTTGGATCTGCTCCTGCTCTATTACACGCAACCACATAGCATTGATTTTCAATTGCTCTCGCTTGAAGAAGCAATCTCCAATGTGCTAAACGAACGAGCGGCCATTCTGCTACAACGAATAACACTTCCGCACCTTTCACTGTATGAACGCGCATCCATTCTGGAAAACGAATATCATAACAAATTGTTCCCCCGCACTGCACATGATCTAAAGTAAACTCACCTGTCCCAGCACCAGCTATCAAATACTTATGTTCATCCATTAGCTGAAACAAATGCACTTTACTATACTCCTTCTGTAAGTTACCTTCGCGATCCACAATATACATCGTATTCGTAACACCTTGACTTGTCTGCTTCGCAATAGAACCGCCAACAATATTTACAGCAAACTGCTTCGACCACTTTGTAAGAAGTTCTCTTGTTTCGACTCCATCTTTATCGGCAATTTCAGGCAGTCTCTTTAAGTCATAACCAGTTGTCCAAAGTTCTGGTAATACGATTACATCTGGTTTTTCGTGCATTGCTTGTTCTATTTTTTTCTTTGCATGTTCAATATTTGTTTTCACATTACCAAAAGCAATATCTATTTGAATACATGCAACTTTCATTTCGCCAACCCCATCCTCAATTATTTTCCCCTTTACAAAGCCTTGGAAAGATTATATCATTTGTCACTAGAATTGTAACAATTTTCGAAAGAGGTGGAAAGTATGAAAAATTTTCAACCTTCCAAGGTTGTAACATCACTGCCAACGCAATTTTTCGCTTCACTTGTTGCAAAAGTTAACAAAGTAGTCGAAGCGGGTCACGATGTTATCAATTTAGGACAAGGCAATCCAGATCAACCAACACCGCCGCATATCGTAAAAGCCTTACAACATGCAGCAGAAAAAACAGTTCATCATAAATATCCGCCATTTCGTGGACATGAAAACTTAAAAAAAGCCGTTGCAACATTCTATGAACGTGAATACGGAGTCAAAGTCAATCCCAAAACAGAAGTCGCTATTTTATTTGGCGGTAAAGCAGGATTAGTTGAATTACCCCTTTGTTTTACCAATCCTGGTGATACAATTCTTGTACCAGATCCCGGATACCCTGACTATTTATCTGGCGTCGCTTTAGCAAAAGCACAATTTGAAACCATGCCACTCGTTGTAGAAAATAATTTTTTACCAGATTACTCCAAAATAAGCACTACCACCACCGAACAAGCAAAACTAATGTTTTTAAATTATCCAAACAACCCAACTGGTGCTGTCGCCTCCAAGGAATTCTTTGAAGAAACGATAGCTTTTGCAGAAGACCATGATATTTTAGTTGTTCATGACTTTGCCTATGGCGCTATTGGTTTTGATGGTAAAAAGCCAATTAGCTTCTTACAAGCCAAAGGTGCTAAAAATGTGGGGATTGAAATTTATACATTATCGAAAACATTTAATATGGCTGGTTGGCGCATTGCTTTTGCAATTGGTAACGAAAGTGTTATTGAAACAATCAATCTATTACAAGACCATATATACGTCAGCATTTTTGGTGCTGTGCAAGAGGCTTCCTACGAAGCACTATTAAGCTCACAATCTTGTGTAACTGAACTAGTTAATCGTTATGAATCTAGACGGAACGCTCTTATTAAAGCTTGTCGCTCAATTGGTTGGGATGTCACCTCACCAAAGGGATCATTCTTTGCTTGGCTTCCCGTCCCAGAAGGTTTTACATCTGAACAATTTACCGACACATTACTAGAACAAGCACATGTTGCGGTTGCTCCTGGCGTTGGGTTTGGTGAACATGGTGAGGGCTATGTAAGAGTTGGCCTCTTACACACAGAAGAGCGATTGCAAGAAGCTATTTACCGAATCCAGAAATTAAAAATTTTCAAAAAGCCATTGACAACCTGAAAAAACTCTGTCAAAATTCAAACATCCTTCTATGGAGCAGGCTTATTTCACTATTGTGAAATAAGCCTGCTTTTTATTTCTCCTTATTTTTTATTTTATCAAGTGCTTTTATTAATAAATTTTGAACATTTTTTGAACTTTTTCGGAAAATTCTGTTTAAAATGTGATATAATACAAATAATAGAAAAGAAAACTGCAAATAGAGGGGGAAAATCATGAATTTAATTATGGCACTTATAATTGGGGTTACATGTGGAGCTGTTCCTGCCATTCTCGGAGCAATTATGGAGGAATTAGAAATCGGTATGTTAGGTTTTGTCGCATCATCTGTAAGCGCTTTATTTTTTGGATTGTACGGTGCTATTCCTGTCACTATTCTTTTTGCATTTTATATATTACGTCATGCTCGCACAAAACAATTCGGTCGCAATCATATCGCTCAAGTTATTCCATTTCCAATCGAACGAGCTCGTCGTGCTTCTAGTTTATAATCCATTACAATTTAGTCTTTCTTTCATCCTCATACACACATCTATCCAAATATATCCCACTTTCATAAAATACTCTCTTACAACTTCCTTAAATAATCATTGTATACAAAAGAAAAAAGTCCTCGTTTGAGGACTTTTTATTTATTATCTTCCAAAAATTGAAATAGCTCTTGTAAATGAAGTGCATCTTCTCCGTAGCTAACAGACACATAGCTTATTCCATCAATATCAGCATTCATATAGAGATCAATTCCTTCACGATCATATTTTAAAGCTAAATAAAATTCCATTTCTTCTATCATCTTCTTTGATGTTCGGATAACATAATGACCGTTCTCACCACGTCCATATTCAAAATTCGGCTCAAAATCATACTTTTGTTTAAATGCAGCTTTTTGTTTATCATTAATTGGTGTACAAGTTACGCGCTGCACAGCATCAATCATTCCATCAAATTTTTCTAAATTCATTTATTTTACCCCTTTATGTATTTTTTATACAATACTTGTGTCCCACTATCCTCTTCTCCAGCCTCCATTAACTGTTCATATAAATCCTTCGCCAAAGATAAACCTGGTACAGGTAATTGTAACTTTTCAGCTTCATCTAATGCAATCTTCATGTCCTTCATAAAGTGTTTTACATAAAATCCTGGTGCAAAGTCTTCTTTTAACATACGCGGAGCTAAATTACTTAATGACCAGCTACCAGCAGCTCCAGTTGAAATACTCTGTAATACTTTATCTGGATTTAACCCTGCTTTTTTGGCGTATGCTACTGCTTCACAAACACCTATCATATTTGATGCAATTGCAATTTGATTACACATCTTTGTATGCTGTCCACTTCCTGCCGGTCCTTGTAGCTGAATGTTTTCCCCTAGTTTCTCAAATAAAGGTAAACAAACTTCATACACTTCTTGATCTCCACCAATCATAATGGCAAGTCTTCCTTCTTTTGCGCCAATATCCCCTCCTGATACCGGTGCATCTAGGCTATGTACATTCTTTGTTCTTCCAGCTTCATATATGCGCTTGGCTAACGTAGGTGTAGATGTTGTAAAATCAATTGCAATTGTCCCTTCACTCGCATGCTCTAAAATTCCCTCTGTTCCAAAATAAATTTCTTCTACATCATGCGGATAACCTACCATCGTCATAACAACATCAACGTTTTTCACCAAATCTTTTGGTGTATCACACCAATTTGCTCCTTCTTTTACTAAAGAAGCAGCTTTTTCTTTCGTACGATTATACACATATACTTCATAGCCACCTTGTAATAAATGATGTACCATACTTTTTCCCATAACACCCGTGCCAATAAAACCAATTGTTGAAATTTTATGTTTCATCTTCTCATCCCCCTTGTTCTAATAAATCGCTTACCATCTTTCGGAATTCTTTATTAAAATCGTCATCCATACTATTTTTTACATTTGAAAATAAAATAACAAAAGTCCCTTTATCTTTATTAAAGTTATTAAACGTATTCCATCCATTAAGTACACCATGGTTATGAAAATAATCAGGATTTATATAGAAACTAAATGCATATGTTCGTTCTGGTGAAGGCGTAAACATTGCTTGTATACTTTGCTCTGAAAGAAGTTTTCCATTTATAATTGCTTCATCTAGTTTCTTCATATCCCCAACTGTAGTATACATCTCACCACAACCATATAGCCACTCCATTCCTAATTTTGGTACAGATACTAATACATTGTCTTTCTTTTTATAGCCTTTAGTAAAATGCTGTTCTCCTGGTACCATATCCCCCATACCCGATTCATGCATTTCTGCTCTTGCAAATATATTTTCCTTTACGTACTCTCCCAAAGGCTTTTTAGAGATATTCTCTATAATATAAGCAAGCACCATATAATTATAATCCGTATATCTCCACCCTGTTCCTGGAGGAAACTCTAAATGCAGACTTCCAATCCAATTCACTAAATTCAAGCGTGATGCTGCATTTACCTTTCCTTTCCCAATCTCCGGTAAACCTGAAGTATGCGTTAACAGATGGTATAATGTAATATTTTTATCTATCGGAAATGAAGGGATATATTTATGTACATTGTCTTGAATATTTAACTTTCCCTGCTCTTGAAGTTGTAAAATTGATGTTGCGACAACAGTCTTAGTGATGGAACCAATGCGGTATTTTGTTTGTGGCGTATTTTCAATGTGATTTTGAACATCTGCATATCCGTATCCTTTGTTCAATACAACATGATCTTTGTCCGTAACGAGAACCGTTCCATTAAACTCTCTATCTTTTAAATATTGATCTAATTTTTGTGCTACACTAGCATAATCGATTGGCGGCTTCTCTTTTTTTTCCAAATTATTCTGTAATTCAGACTCAACAGATGGGGTTTCCTTTGAAGTAAGTACTTTTTGTTTCTCTTGTTTATTAAAAAAGTAGTACACACTTCCACATACTATAAAGCACATCAAAAACATAATAATTATTTTTTTTATCATTCAAAAACCTCCACGGTTACTTCATTATAAATTACCCCCTCTTTCTATTATCAAGCAACAAAAAAAAATCGCAACACTTTGTTGCGAAAAAATTACATTTTTTCTTTTCTATATACACGAACTTGGTTTTTTCCATTTTTTTTTGCTTCGTACAAAGCAATATCTGCTCGTTGTACTAATTCTTCTCTCATAATTCCTGGTTCATATAATGCAATTCCAAAACTTGCCGTTAACTTTGAAATCCCAGAAAATTGTTTTGTTTCAATAAAAAAACGTAGTGATTCGGCAACTTGAAATGCCTCTTTTTCCGTTGTATTTGTAACTAGTATGATAAATTCTTCTCCCCCCCATCGTGCAAATATGTGCTGAGATTCAATTTTAGATTTCATAAGTTCTGCTAATTGAATTAATGCTAAATCACCAAAATCATGACCATACGTGTCATTTACCTTTTTAAAATCATCTATATCAAACAGAATAAGTGCTATTTTTTGATTGTTTCTTTTCGTATTCTCCCATTTTTCTTCTAATATTTGTTGAAATTTTAAACGATTATATATTTCTGTTAAAGAGTCAATTGTAGCAAGTCGTTCTTGCTCCTGATATAATTCATCTAATTCCGTAATATCTGTACACTTAACAATAAACCTAGACAAATCTTCTGGTAAAGGTGTAGCACGTAGTAAAAAAACAAATTCATCCCCTTCATGATTGTGCATCTTGATTTTCCTACCTTGTGATAAAGAATCATCCAACCAAGTTATATCATGATTTGTTGCATAGTATCCATGCTCCTGAATGAAATGTTCTGCAAATACTATATGCTGTTCTCGGTATGAAATTAAATTTTCATACCCAAAAAAGTTTAAAAAGTTCGTATTACAATCAACAATTTCATCATCTTCCATAATAAACAATAAATCATTTTGGAAATCAAACATCATTTGAAGAAGCTCTTGCTGAAAACTGACTTGCTGTAATAATGACAATTGATAGAGGCTCTTATTCACCTCTTCTAACACAACTTGCGGGGTAACAGGAGCAACAACGATATTCCGTATTCCTATTTTAAGTACTTCTACAAACTTTGCTGTTACAGGCTGATCCCAAATAATAATGAAAGAACTCTGTGAATTATACAGTTGTTTTATATGTTCTACTTGTATACTATCTGACACATACATGATTACAATTTGTGGGCGCACTCTCTTAAACAATATTTTTCCTTCTTCAAAACTGCTAGCTATAAACATACACTTTGGATGTACATTCTCTATTGTATGCTGATGATTGTGCCCTTCTTCTATATAAAGTACATTTAGCCGGAGATCCTGTAATACATTTTGAAAAACCGTATTCTCTAATAAAAAATGTAGTATGTTCATCACTGATCTTCACTCACTTCATATATCTTGTTCTACTGAATTCCTCACGATCCTTTTTTATAGGAGATTGTCATCAAAAGAACCCGATTGGTGAGGCCTAAACATCAGCAGGAACGAAGAACTCTCCCACTGATAGGAGATTTATTTTGCCTATCTTTCTATGTGAATTACCTTTTTATTGTATGATTACACGAATCATAACGTTTGTATGAATGCCCTCTTTTTATTCTATTCTTAAAAACTTGACAATCAAAATAAAGATATTATATTCTTTATCAGTGACAGCTTACAAAATGTAAGTAAAAGGCATGTTATTTATTTTTATAAATTGATATATAATTTGGGGGATATATGATGACAAAGCAAGATTTCTTTAGCGTTTTATACGAGCGTACGTCTAATCGTGCATTCAATCCTGAAAAGGAAATTTCAAATGAGGAACTTCAAGAAATTTTAAAAGCAGCTTCCCAAGCACCTTCAGCTTGGAACCTACAACATTGGAAATTCCTTATTTTTCAAGGTAAGGATGTACAAAGTCGTTTACATCCCATTGCATATAATCAGCAGCAGATTCTTGATGCCTCTGCCGTAGTCGCTGTTTTAGGAGATTTAGAAGCATATAAAAACATTACACCTGTTTATGGTCCAATTGTTGAACAAGGATTTATGAAAGAAGAAGCAAAAGAACGTTTGACACAAAATATTGAATCTGCATACACGCGTGAACAGTATCCACGAGATGCAGCCTTCTCAAATGCATCTTTAGCTGCGATGCAACTTATGCTTGCAGCTAAGGCAACTGGTTGGGATACTTGTGCGATTGGTGGTTTTAATTCACAAGCACTAATGGAAGAATTTAATGTTTCTTCTCGCTATGTACCAATCATGCTAATTACAATTGGTGAGTCTACTTTAAAAGGCCATCCGGCACCACGCATGAGTGTTGAGCAAGTAACTGAATGGGCTAAATAAAAAAGGGGCTGTC
>NZ_JBALQK010000228.1:0-11294 GCF_036965845.1 Bacillus sp. JJ1127
TTCGTGTGAAGTTGAATTGAATTTTACATGAATTTCCTATAAATTTCGTTGTTATTCTATATCAATCACATTATTCGGTATTTATAGAAATAATTGTTGTTCCGATTGAAACTATCTATACATATAAAAAAGATAGTGGCCTATTAGGGAAAGGCATCTATATAGTAT
The DNA here is from genome assembly GCF_036965845.1 of Bacillus sp. JJ1127. Classification (NCBI taxonomy): domain Bacteria; kingdom Bacillati; phylum Bacillota; class Bacilli; order Caryophanales; family Bacillaceae; genus Bacillus; species Bacillus sp. JJ1127. The sequence goes on from NZ_JBALQK010000228.1 coordinate 169, forward strand.
TCATAAAAATATAAATATAACAACAACTATAGAAAAAGCACGCTTATATGCGCATCATAAAAGTGCTTATTCATACAATTCTCATGTAAGAGTTATCGAAAATCATATGAATCACAGAGAGAAGGCGTTAGCTTTTATCGCTAATGCCTTTCTTTTTTGTTCCGTTTTCTTTGAACATTTCTCTATAATAAAAAGCATCTGAACACTCTCTGTTCAGATGCTTTCTTTACTTTCTCATATAAGGAGCTAATATTCTTAAAATCTCCGTTTTATCTTCTTTTAGCTCAAGGGATGTTAACATATCCATCGTTCGAGGACGAGGTAAGTTAACTTTCACCTCACCTACAATTGCTGCTGGTCTTTGTGACATAATAAACACCCGATCAGATAGTAATATTGCTTCATCTAAGTCATGCGTTACCATCACAATCGTTTGTTTCTCTTGATGCCAGGAATCTAGAAGCCAACGATGCACTTCCATTTTTGTGAAAGCATCTAACTTTCCAAATGGTTCATCAAGTAGCATAATAGGTTTTTCACATAAATAAGTACGAAGGAAACTAATCCGCTGTCGCATACCACCAGATAATGCATCTGGATAATGATTTGCATATTCAGACAGACCAAATTGTTTTAATGCTTCCATTCCTTCTGCAAGACGCTCTTTCTTCGGCTTTCCCTCAATTTCCAATGGAAGCACAATATTTTGCAAAGCTGAACGCCACGGAAGCAGTAAATCTTGTTGCGGCATATAACTCACGATATCTTGTTTTTGGACAAGTTCGTCATTATACATTACCTCTCCACTAGTCGTCTCTTCGACACTCGCAATCATATTTAATAACGTACTTTTTCCGCAACCACTTGGCCCTACAAATGAAACAAATTCACCCTCGTGTATCGAAGCACTAATCTTCTCTAACACATTTTTCCCATCGAACGCCTTCACAACATCTTTTATTTGTAATCCGCTCATTTTTCACTTGGAAGGAATTCATTTGTAAAGGCATCTTTTACATCAATTTTCTTTTTAATAACTTTGTTATCATATAAGAAATTCATGTAATTTGTCCAAACTTCTTCCTTTTGTACTCCCCATGCTTTTGCATCATCCTGATATTTTGTACTTAACCACTTTTGGCTCTCTTGCACTAAATCTTTATTAATATCTGGTACGTTTTTGATTAAAATATCAGCAGCTGCTTTCGGATCCTTAATCGCAAAATTATATCCTTCCGCTGTGGCACTCATAAATTTTTTCACAAAATCTTTATCTTGTTTCGCATGCTTTTCACTTGTAATAATAACAGGGCTATAAAAATCTAGTGCTGGATCTAAATCTTTTACCATAATTGTATTTAATTCTTTTCCTTGGCGCTTCGCTTCGATGCCATCCCATCCATAGTAAATCCATTCAAAATCTGCGTCACGACCAATCGATTTAAAGAAATCTGTTTGTCCAAGCACAATTTTGTTTACTTTACTAAAGTCCGCTTGATGTTTATCCATAATTGTTTTTAATGTTGCTTCTTCCGCTGGTGCTCCCCAGCCTCCATAACGCTTGCCTTCAAAATCTTTCGGTGAAGTAATATTATCTTTTTTCAAAGATGCAAATGCAGATGTGTTATGTTGAATAATTGCTCCAATCGAAACAACTGGAATTCCCTCAACACGTGCAGATGTTACATTTTCTTGATAACTCACACCAAAATCTGCTTTTCCTGAAGCAATCATTTGCTCTGCTGATACATTATCACCCGGTTGAATAATTTCTACATCTAAACCTTGCTTCTTATAATAATCTTTCGTCTTTGCTACATATAAACCAGTATGGTTTGTATTTGGGAACCAGTCTAAAACAACTGTTACTTTCTTCCCTTTATCTGTACTTTCTTCTTTCTTCGCCGGATTACAACCAACGACACCTACTGCGAGTAGTGCAGCTAGCATAACTTTTAAGCCTTTTTTCATTTTCTGTCTTCCTTTCTGTATATCCATGGTGCTGTTATTCTTGCCATAAACTCTACGATAAAATACAAGAGCAATGTCACCATGACGATAATAGCTGCGATACCGAAGACACGAGCAGTTAAAAAGGATTTTGTCGCTCTTGTGAGCATAACTCCTAATCCTTCACTTGCTCCAAGCCACTCCCCAATAATCGCCCCCATCACACTATATGTGACAGCAATTTTTAATCCCGAGAAAAAATACGGAAGCACGGCAGGGAATTTTACCTTTTGATAGATTTGCCACTTTGTTGCACGCATTGTTTGTAATAACTTGAGCATGTTTTTATCTACCGTTTGAAAACCTTCTACGATGCTAAGGGCAATCGGAAAGAAGCAAACAAGAATAACAACCATCACCTTTGGTAACATGCCGTATCCGAACCAAATAATAAATAAAGGTGCGAGCACCACGATCGGAATCGTTTGTGAAATAACAAGCAACGGATTAATTAAAATGCGAAAGAGCGGAATAACATCCATAATAATAGCAATACTCGTTCCAAGCAGAATCGCAAAAAATAACCCGATGATAACCTCTTGCAATGTTTGCAGCGTATTTGGCAGCAATAAATCCTTCATTCCAATCAGTTCCTGTACAATAGCAGAAGGCTTCGGTAAAATCCACGATTCAATTTGAAATATTGAAACCGATCCTTCCCATATAGCAATGAGAAGGATAAGCCAAATCGTTGTAATTGTTATGTTAGATCGCTTCTGGTTTTTCATATTCATCACGATACTTCCATACCTTTTCATCAATCGTTACACCTGTACTTGGACGATAATGGATTTTAATAGAAGTAATAACTTCCTCTGCACCAGCATCGACGCAAGCTTGTTGTGCACGTTTAATGACATCAAGAAGTACGTCTAATTCTCCTTCCAGTGTTGTTTCCATCGCTCCTACTTCATAGCGAACGCCTGATTGTTGTACGACTTCAATCGCTTTATCAACAACTGCATATAAATCTTTCGTTTTTGCTTGCGGTACTACTGAAAATGAAATTGTAACCTGTTGTGACATGCTAAAATCCCCCTTGCGAAATATGTTTGTAAAAAGAAAAGGCTTTCCTACCATCACGTAGGAAAGCCTTGTATGCAAGTTATTATAAAATAACATATGCTACATCACTTTAAGTAACTCCCTACGCTGGCATTATCCAGATCAGGTTGAGGGTCGATGTATTCTTACATCCTCTCAGCCAATTGGCTCCCCGGTTCTTAATTCGTTTTCATTGTAGCATGATTTATTTTATTGAACAAACAAAAGAACAAGGTGTGGATTTTTACCACACCTTTTTTACATTCTATTAACTTTTAAATTCACCAATTAGTTCTTGTAATTCTTGAGCAAGCCAACTTAAGGATGTAGCTAACTCCGCGATATCTTGAACAGACATTTCTTGCTCTTTCATACTCTCTTCTACATTGCTGCTACTATTCGCATATGTCTTAGCAATATGGGACAATTCATCAACAACTTGAGCAATTCCTTGGCTGCTTTGGAAAATATCATTTGAATTACTAGAAACGTCTTTAACTTGATTCGTAACAGATTGTGCCGATTTTGAGATTTTTTCGAAGAAGGCACCACTGCTCTGGACAAGTGTAATCCCAGATTCTACTTCTTTCGAACCTTTTTGCATCGAAACTACAGCTTCTTCAGTTTCTGCTTGTGTTTCTCCAATTAATTTAGCAATATCTTTAGCTGATGCCTCAGTCTGTTCTGCTAGTTTACGTACTTCGTCTGCTACAACAGCAAATCCTCTCCCTGCTTCCCCAGCACGAGATGCTTCAATAGAAGCGTTTAAAGCAAGTAAATTTGTTTGATTCGAAATTCCTGTGATAACAGTTACAATGTCGCTAATTTGTTTTGAGCGATTTTCTAATGAATAAATAATAGAAGATAGATCTTGCACTGCACTTTGAATTAAGTTCATTTGGTTAATGATTTGATCAATGACTTCATTTCCTTCTACTGAATGATGCTCCATACCTTCAGACGCATTTGCAACCTGTTTAGCAGCACCTGTAATCTCTGCTATTTTACTTCCCATCTCATGTACAATATGTAAACATTTTTGTACAGAAGCTTCTTGAGACTGCGCTCCTTCATTTAAACCTTCCATAGAGCTTGCAATCTCTTGAACTGCCATGCTGTTTTCCTCTGTACTTGCTGATAGTTCTTGTGAAGAAGAAGAAACTTGTTCTGCCGTCTGCTTTACTTTATCAATAATCGATTTAAATTTTTCAATTGTAGTATTGAAATAGGTATTAATAATCCCAATATCATCTGGTCGCTCTCGTAATTGAATACTTAAATCTCCCTCACCTACTTTACGTAACCCTTCACGTAACTCTTGTAACGGAGCTAAAGAACTGCGGACAATAAAAAATTGAATTACAGTAGCAATTACTAATGAAATAGAAATAAAGATTAAGCCTTGTATAATAAATTTTTGCTTTGTACTAGGAACGATAGAAGCATCTACATCAGCTGCAACAACTGCAATAATGTTTTTTTCTTGATCAGTAATTGGTTCTAATATCGTTACCCATGTACCCAAATCATCTTTATACACTTCTGTCATTTGTGCCTTCTTCGTATCCATTACTTTATGGTATGCGTTCATCCAACGATCAGGCATATCAAAATAATCTCCTGGTTTCACATTTAGGGACTCTGCTACCTTGGTGCTTAAACCAACAATTTGCGGCTCACCCTTTTCATTCGTTTTTGGACCCATTACATATGCTTGTCCCACGCTTTTTAATTTTTTTGTAACCCCATCTAGTTGCTCCGTTAGCTTCTCTTTCTTCACTCTTTGACTTGCAGGGTCCTTCGCAATATCTTCAATCATTTGCTTGTCTAACTCATTTAATACAGTATCCCCTGTTTCAATAGATTGTCTTTCAAATAAAGACATCATGTTGTTTTGGAACATATTAAAACCGAGTACTCCCATACTTGCAACAAGGGTTAAAATAACAAGGACGGTTAATAATACATTTTTCTGTAAAAACGATAACTTGTGCCAATATTTCTTCATCAAAATTACCTCCTTTATTTTTCGTATAATAAGATATAGAAATATAAATAACACCCAGAAATGATAACACTACTCATTTAAGGGTGTGTACATAAAAAAAAGACCAATGTAAAAAAGCATTGGTCAAGACCAACCCTATCCGTCCGGTAACTGGCTAGCTTAGTCTATTTTGACCTTAGCTCCTATAGTTTTGCGCCCTCATGTTTCCATTAGTTTGCCTTTCTCGCTGAACGAGTTGAACGATATGGGAGTTTTATGAGAATTAAATATTCTCTTTCACAGGTTACAACATAAAAATTAAATTGTCCACTTATTTGCACATGTAAATATAAAATTCAAATAAAAAGTTTTATCAAAATAATTCTATAAAAAGAGTGAATGTTACTTTTTATGTGTTATATAATAAAAAAGGTTTATAAATAAAGGTTTCATTTGGACACTTTATTGATTTTTACACAAATTAAATTATCCAAAAATATCTAATCCTATGAATTTCGGAGGTAGTTTATCATGTTTTGGCTACAATTTCTTACTTTACTGCTCTGCATTTTCATTGGCGCACGCCTTGGCGGAGTTGGTCTAGGAGTAATGGGTGGAGTCGGTATGGCAATCCTCGTATTTGTCTTCCACTTGCAACCTACAGCTCCTCCTATTGACGTTATGCTGATGATTTTAGCAGTAATTACAGCTGCTGGTGCATTACAAGCAGCAGGAGGAATGGATTATCTTGTCCACCTTGCAGAAAAAGCATTGCGTAAAAATCCAAAGCGTATCACATTTTTCGCACCTATTGTAACTTATTTATTTACGCTGTGCGCTGGAACTGGTCATGTTGCCTATTCTGTACTTCCTGTTATCGCAGAAGTATCACGTGAATCAGGAATTAGACCTGAACGCCCGATGTCAATCGCCGTAATTGCTTCACAACAGGCAATTACAGCAAGTCCAATCTCGGCTGCAACTGTTGCTCTTTTAGCAATGCTAGCTGATTATAAAATTACATTGTTAGATATTTTAAAAGTAAGTATTCCTTCTACTTTTATTGCTTGTATGTTAGCAGCTTTTGTTGCTAGCAAAATGGGAAAAGAGTTAAATGAAGATCCAGAATACTTGAAACGATTAAAGGAAGGCATGATTCCTAAACTTGAAGAAAAGAAAGAGTTTGTAGGTACAAAGGGCGCCAAGTTATCTGTTATTCTCTTCTTATTCGCAACTATTTTTGTTGTTCTTCTCGGTTCATTCGAAGCACTTCGTCCAGGATGGATGATAGATGGAAAATTAGTTCGACTTTCCATGCCAAACACAATTGAAATGGTCATGTTAACAATTGCTGCTCTTATTATTATCTTCTGTAAACCAAATGTAGAAAGTATTGTATCTGGTAATGTCTTTAAAGCAGGAGCTACAGCTGTCGTTGCCATTTTTGGTATCGCTTGGATGGGAGACACATTCTTTAACGGAAACTTGAATATAATTCAAGGATCCATTCAACACTTAGTAACAAGTGCACCATGGCTATTCGCTATCGCACTATTTATCTTATCAATCTTACTATATAGCCAAGCAGCAACAGTACGTGCTCTCGTGCCACTTGGATTATCACTTGGCATTTCACCGGCACTGCTCATTGCAATGTTCCCTGCAGTAAATGGTTATTTCTTCATTCCAAACTACGGAACCATTGTTGCTGCGATTAACTTTGATCGTACTGGAACAACACATATCGGTAAGTATGTATTAAATCATAGCTTTATGATTCCTGGTCTTATCGCAACATTTACTTCCATTGGAATTGGAATGCTACTCATTTCAATCATGTTTTAATGAACGAAAAGCACAAACTTTTTTTCAAGTTTGTGCTTTTTTCATTTAATCAAACGTTTGTTTAAAACTTTCATTCAATAACCTCTACGTGATACCCTTTCCTTTCTATTCCACTTAATATTTCTTCAATATGATTTTTATCTTTCGTCTCTAATGACAAGTGGATCTGCGCATACCCTGGAAACACCTTTGTTCCAATTCGTTCTAAATGTATATTCAATACATTTGCTTCAAAGCTTGTTACGATTTCAAGTAAATGTTGCAAATATCCTGGTTTATCTTTAATCATTGTTGCAATATGAACAAAGCGTCCGGCTTCAACCATGCCATGCTCAATGATACGTGCAATAAAGTTTACATCAACGTTGCCACCACTTAAAACCGGAACAATTTTCTTCTCTTTCACTGGGATTTTTTGATAGAGTAAAGCAGCCAATGAACTAGCACCCGATCCCTCTACTAATAATTTATTGCGCTCAAGTAGCATTAACATCGTTCTCGAAATTTCCATTTCATCTACACAAAAAATATCATCCACATAACGTTGTACAAGTTGAAATGTTAAATCTCCTGGCCTTTTTACTGCAATACCATCAGCCATAGTCGGTGCACCATCTACTGTTATCACTTTCTTTTCTTGAAGTGATTGCTTCATCCCTGGACAAGCAAGTGCTTGTACGCCATATATTTTCACCGACGGTTTTTGCTCTTTAATCGCCATCGCAACACCTGCAATTAAGCCGCCGCCTCCAACAGGACAAATAACAGCTTCGACGTCATCAAGTTGCTGCATGATCTCTAATCCCACTGTACCTTGACCAGCAATCACTGCTTCATCATCAAACGGGTGAACAAATTTTGCACCCGTTTCTTCTTTCAAATCTAACGCATATGCCAAAGCATCATCAAATACATCCCCTTGTAGTTCCACATGCGCACCATATCTCTTTGTCGCAAGTACCTTACTTAGTGGTGCACCTTTTGGCATTACAATCGTGCAGGGAATACCCAGCATATTACTAGAATAGGCGACTCCTTGCGCATGATTTCCAGCTGATGCTGCAATAACTCCATTTTCTAATTCTCCTTTTTCAAGAGAAACCATCTTATTATAAGAGCCACGTACTTTAAAAGAACCCGTCTTTTGTAAATTTTCAAGTTTTAAATACACTTCATTATTTGCTAGCTCGCTAAATGTACTTGAATAATCTAGTGGTGTGATATGTACAATGCCTTTCATTTTCTCATAAGCAGCTATAATATCCTGTAAAGAAATCATGCATTCGCCTCCGAAACGATATATGTTCATATATATTAGTTTGAGCGACAAGATTTGTTTTATACGATTTTCTAACTCAAGCCCAATTCATTTTCAAGTATTTGTTATTATCTAGTTTGGTTCTACTATATATTGAACAGCTTCTGATAACAATTTTGTAAAATCATCTGGAAAAAGGTGCCCTAATCCTTCTTTCACAATTAGTTTACATTTGATATCATACTTCTCAAATATAGACATCAATTCAATTGTCTTCTTATAAAATGGATCTTTATCCCCCGTAATAATGCATCCTTTCAAATTAGCTACCTGCTTTGTCTGAATCAACTTTTCTATAGACTCTATGTCTCGAATAGCTGGTATAACAGCAATGAATCCCTTAGTAGCTAACAGATTATCATTTAAACTTAACTCTATTGCTAAGTTCCCTCCTTGAGAAGCACCAGCAATTATTATTTGTTCCATATTATACTTCTCTTTAAAGTCACGAAATGTTGTAGAAATATCATTTAGAGCTATATCGTGCTTATCCCAGCAATAAGAATTCACTCCATATATTTGTGAGGACTGCGGAAATCCTAAAATATACTGCAACCCATCATCATACCAATACGGTGCAAAATCATTTACATTCGAACCTCTCCAATGTAACGAAAATATTCCAGTGTTTGAATCTTCATTTCCATACACAAATAATTTAGAACTAGAATTCAATTGATGATTATTTAAAATAGCTTCACATTTCTTTACAATCAGTTTGAATTCTTCTCTGCTTTGTAATTCATGTAAGTCTGGATCACTCATTAAGGTATATGGATTCCACCAAACTCCTTTTGTTAAAGCTGCATTCAAAATAGCAAGAGCTTCCTCTTGTTTACCTTGGAGGGAATAAGCACATGCCTTCCAAAAACTCGTTTTATCTAGCCTTTCAGGGAAATCCTTTTGCGCTTTATGAATAAGTCTATGCATGGCCTCAAAATCCCTTTTTTCAAACAACTTGAACAGTTCATTTTGCAGCTCAACAAATTTTATTTTTATCACAAAGATTCCTCCCTTGTTTTTTCTAAATTATACCATTAGATCATTGCGATAAGACTGAATATTCAAAAGTAAATCTTTAAAAAAGATCACACAACACTTGCTATGTTGCGTGATCTTTTTTCATTCTGTCTCAATAAATAAATTATTTTTTTACTTGCTGAGCTAATTCCTTCGTACTTTCATACGCCGAATCCGCTAAACTAATTGCGGAAATAACGGAAACTCCATCTGCGCCTGCCTCGATAACAGAAAAAGCATTTTCAATTGTAATTCCACCAATACCAACAATCGGTACCCTGATCCCCTCTTCTCTAAAATGTCTTAGTCCTTCCGTCCCTTGAACTGCTTTTGTATCCTTTTTTGTATTTGTCGGGAAGATAGGCCCTACTCCTAAATAATCCGCTCCACTTGCAATTGCAAAACGTGCTTCTTCGATTGTATGAGCAGATACTCCAACAATTTTATCTCCCATTTTTTCACGAACTGATGTGATTCCTTCATCGTCTTGTCCGACATGAACGCCGTCTGCATCTAATTCAATTGCTAGTTCTACATCATCATTTACGATAAAAGGCACACCATATTCTTTACAAAGCGCTTGTAGCTGCTTTGCAAACTGCAATCGTTCGTTTCCAGTTAACGCTCCTTCCCCCTTTTCACGAAATTGAAAAAGTGTTGTTCCACCATCTAGTGCTTCTTTCATTATTTGCAATGGATCCTTTTGGCAGTTATTGCTCCCCATAATAAAATATACTTGCAATAACTTGGACATTTGTTGCATTTCAATACGCGCCATTTTTCCTCCCACCTTCTTACTGCACCTTTTGTATCTTTCCATATTGTTCAATATCATCTGCAGTAGTGTTTGCTAGCTGATTCAAAAATTCAATTTGGAAGCTTCCTGGCCCTAGCTCTACTGTTTTAACAGCTGCTATTTCCGCTGCTACACCATAAAACGTTAATGCAGCAACTGCAGCTTTCACATAATTTTGTTCAACGGCTGCGAATGCTCCCATTACAGAAGTTAATAAACAACCTGTTCCTGTAACTTTCGTTAAAATTTGATGACCATTATGAATCATAAATGTTCGTTCTCCATCTGTAACAATATCTTCTTTTCCAGTAATTACCGCAACTGTATCTAATTCATCAGCTGCTTGTTTTGCAATCCCTACTACATCACCGTTTCCAGCTCCAGCATCCACACCTTTAATTGCCCACTTTTCATTAATAACATTAGCAATTTCTGCTGCGTTCCCGCGAATCATCGCTAACTTCACTTCACTTGGTATATGTCTTGCAACTTCTGTTCGGTATGAAGTCGCTCCTGCACCAACTGGATCAAATAACACAGGGACATGATGTGTATTTGCTGCTTTTCCAGCAATGAGCATCGCTTCTACTTCTTCAGGACGAAGTGTTCCCATATTTAGAACAAGCGCTCCTGCAATGCTAGCCATTTCTGCCACTTCTTCTTTTGCATACGCCATCACAGGTGATGCCCCTAATGCCAATAAACCATTGGCCGTAAAGTTTGTTACAACCACATTTGTAATATTATGTACAAGTGGATTCGTCCCTCTCACTGTTTCCACTACTTTTGCGATTTCTTGTAAATTCATTCTTTTCATCTCCTAACTTAATAATGGGAGATACACAAAAAGACACTTCGCGTATGCAAAGTGCCTGAACATGTGCTTGTACACTCTCCCTACGCTGGCATTATCCAACAGGTTCAAATGGTCAACGACAGATTAGCCGTACTCTCAGTCTGCATCCGCAAACTCCCATGTGTTTTCTTATTCAGCTACTTCAGAGTCTACTCTTATTCTAGTAAAATAACAAGCGCTTTACTTTCTTATACAATTATATATACATCAATTAAAAAACCGACATAAAAACCCTCTTTTTAGGTGGGAG
>NZ_JBALQK010000228.1:11424-16884 GCF_036965845.1 Bacillus sp. JJ1127
GGACAAGAGCATCTGGCCATGCATAGAAGCGGTCAGAGCCTTTTTCTGCCACATGCGAAGTAAAGACAGAATGAGCAATCGAGTGTAGGTTATTTTTTATTCTGCATCGCAGGGATTTAGATATTGAAAAATTAAAATGGATTAAGTTGTATTCAAAACAGCAAGTGATAGTTACTCCAAAGCAGTTTAATGAGGTTTATAGAGGGAATAAGAAATTAAGACAAGAAGTAGAGATTCTTAAACAAGCCATGTCAATTATAACTGCCAAATAGAAGGTGTTCCTTACTGCTCTTCTTGAAAACTGTGGTATATTAAACGGTATATAGTTAGTAAAGGAGTTTGAATAAATGGCAAAGAGTGTAGTAATTGCTGAGAAACCATCAGTTGCACGTGATATAGCAAAAGTATTAAAGTGTACAAAAAAAGGTAATGGATTTTTAGAAGGTGACAAATACATCGTGACTTGGGCTCTTGGGCATTTAGTGACGCTTGCAGACCCTGAGGTTTATGATAATAAGTATAAAACATGGAATCTTGAAGATCTTCCAATGCTTCCGGAACGTATGAAATTAGTTGTGATCAAACAAACGGGAAAACAGTTTAATGCTGTTAAAAGCCAACTGATTAGAAAAGATGTAAATGAAATAATTGTAGCTACAGACGCAGGTCGCGAGGGAGAATTAGTCGCTCGTTGGATTATTGATAAAGTTAAAATTAATAAACCTATCAAGCGTCTATGGATTTCATCTGTTACCGATAAAGCAATCAAAGACGGCTTCGCAAACTTAAAACCAGGTAAAGCATATGACAACTTATACGCTTCAGCCGTTGCGCGTTCAGAAGCAGATTGGTATATCGGTCTTAATGCAACACGTGCATTAACGACTCGCTTCAATGCACAACTAAACTGCGGTCGTGTCCAAACACCAACTGTAGCTATTATTGCTGGTCGTGAAGATGAAATTAAAAACTTTAAATCTCAAACATACTACGGTATCGAAGCTCAAACAACTAATAAATTAAAACTAACTTGGCAAGATGCAAAAGGGAATAGTCGTAGTTTTAATAAAGAAAAAATTGATGGTATCGTAAAGAATCTAGATAAACAAAATGCTATTGTTGTGGAAATTGATAAAAAACAAAAGAAATCATTCTCTCCTGGTCTTTATGATTTAACTGAACTACAACGTGATGCAAATAAAATCTTCGGTTACTCTGCTAAAGAAACATTAAACATTATGCAGAAATTGTATGAGCAACATAAAGTGCTAACATATCCTCGTACAGATTCACGCTATATTTCATCTGATATCGTTGGAACACTTCCGGAGCGACTAAAAGCGTGCGGTGTAGGAGAATATCGCTCGTTAGCACATAAGATTTTAAATAAGCCGATAAAATCTAATAAATCATTTGTTGATGATAGTAAAGTAAGCGATCATCACGCTATTATTCCAACAGAAGGGTATGTTAACTTCTCGGCTTTCACAGATAAAGAACGTAAAATTTATGATTTAGTTGTAAAACGTTTCTTAGCCGTTTTATTCCCGGCCTTTGAATATGAACAGCTAACATTACGCACGAAAATTGGTGACGAAACGTTCATCGCACGAGGAAAAACGATTTTACATGCTGGTTGGAAAGAAGTTTATGAAAATCAATTTGAAGATGATGCTGCAATCGATGATGTAAAAGAACAAATCTTACCTCGCATCGAAAAAGGCGATACATTAAACGTAAAACTAATTGTCCAAACATCAGGTCAAACGAAAGCACCTGCACGCTTTAATGAAGCAACATTACTTTCAGCAATGGAAAACCCAACAAAATACATGGATACGCAAAACAAACAACTTGCTGACACGTTAAAGTCAACTGGCGGACTGGGTACTGTAGCTACACGAGCTGATATTATCGACAAGCTATTCAATTCATTCTTAATTGAAAAACGTGGTAAAGATATTCATATCACTTCAAAAGGCCGTCAGTTACTTGATTTAGTGCCAGAAGAACTAAAATCTCCTACACTAACTGGTGAATGGGAGCAAAAACTTGAAGCGATCGCAAAAGGGAAATTAAAAAAAGAAGTATTTATTTCAGAAATGAAAAACTATACAAAAGAGATTGTTGCTGAAATTAAATCGAGCGATAAAAAATATAAACACGACAACATTTCAACGAAATCTTGTCCAGACTGTGGTAAACCAATGTTAGAAGTAAACGGTAAAAAAGGGAAAATGCTTGTATGCCAAGATCGCGAGTGTGGTCATCGTAAAAATGTATCCCGCACTACAAATGCACGCTGCCCTCAGTGTAAAAAGAAACTGGAGCTTCGTGGTGAAGGAGCTGGTCAAATCTTTGCATGTAAATGTGGCTATCGCGAAAAACTTTCTACATTCCAAGAAAGACGCAAGAAAGAATCGGGCAACAAAGCCGATAAACGAGACGTCCAAAAATATATGAAACAACAACAAAAAGAAGAAGAACCATTGAATAATGCATTAGCAGAAGCATTAAAGAAATTAAAATTTGATTAAACAAAAAGGTTCCTACCGTTTTCAGTAGGAACCTCTTATTTTTAATGAATAATTTTACTTCCTTTTGCATTCTCAACAAACTTTTCACTCGACTTATTAATTCGTGTTTTCAGTACTAATGCAAGTACAAGCATGATTACCACAAAGACACTTAATACAAGAAGATCCCTTATCACAATATCCCAAATCATTCCGCCCACTGTTTCACGAATCGCGCTAATTGCATATGTGAACGGTAAGAACGGATAAATTGCTTGGAAGAATTTTGGAAGCATTTGAATTGGGAATGTTCCGCCTGATCCAGCTACTTGCAGTACGAGTAAAATGATTGCCATCGATTTCCCGATGTTTCCGAAAACAGAAACAAGTGAGTATACGATACAAACAAAGACTGCACTACTAAATAAACTGAATAACACAAACCAGAACTTATCAACTACATACGTATCAAGTAAGTATATATCTCCCACCGATACGATAAACGCTTGCGCAAGACCTATCGTTAAGAACGTTAAGAAACGTCCGAAGTAAATCTCATGGCTCTTATAGTCTATATCTTCGTGTACTTCTACTGTTAATAACGAAACCATTAACAATGCCCCTACCCATAGTGCAAGCACTGTATAGAATGGTGACATCGCTGAACCGTAGTTTGGCATCGCAAATAATTTATTTTCTTTTAATTTCACCGGACTTGCAAAATAATCACTTTGCTTTTCAACATCATTTTTCAATAAACGTATGATGTCTTTTATATCCTCTTGTGAATCAAATTCACGAATTTTATTTGCTAATTCTTTAATCTTTTTCTCAGCAGCCGGCATCTCAGCTTTAATATCTTCAACTTTCTTCTTACCTTCTACTAAACCTTTTGATGAATCTTCTAGTAATGTTTTTACATCTGGAAGTTTTTTATTTGCATCGCTTAAAATTTTAGATGTATTTTTAGACATCTCTTTTGTACGAGCAATTGCTGCATTAAAGTTTGGAACGATTTCTGAATCATATTTTGCTAAAATATCGCCTAATTGTGCTGAAACACTTTTTGATACTTGGTTAATGCTTTCAATGACATCTTTTGCTGGTTGCTGCCCTTTATCAATAGCAGCAATTCCTTTATTCGTTAAATCCATTCCTTTTTGAAGATCCGTTTTTGCTTTGTTTAACTTAGCAATCTGATCGTTAACATTTTTATCACTATTGATATCACCTAAAATTTTATTTAAATCATTTAAGACAGGTATCATATCATCAATCATATTTATACCTGCTTGGAATTGGCCGTTTAGACTATTTAAAGCGGTTTTTGTACCATCTAGTCCGTTAACACCTTTATTTTTCAAATCTTCTTTTGCCTTTTTGAAATCTTCTACTGTATTTGGGATACCTTCTTCTACTATATTTTTCAACTGTTCGGCTGTGCTAACTGCTTTTTGGAAACCTGCTACAAAAGTTTCGTTATAATCTTTTTCAGCTTGATCAATTAAACCGTTTACTGCATTTAACTTTTGATTGATTGCATCTCTTACATCTTGTTTTACTTCTTGTCCTGAGCTAATTAAGTCTCCAACATGTTTAATCCTATTATTTACATCTTGCATAGAGTCTCTAATCGCTGTTAAATGTTGTACTCTTGTACCAAAGAAATCTTTACCAAAATCAGTTGGTACACTCTGCTCAAGCTTAGACATCATAGCAATCAGAGAAGAAACATTATCAGTATGAGTCTGAAGATTATTAGAAACAGTCTCTATATTTTTCTTCGCTATCTCTGGATCAATTTTTCCATTTTGTAAGCCATCCATAACACTTTGCGCGTATGCTGTTCCCACACGGGCAGAGCCAAAAACACTGTTTACTGTTTGATTAATATTTTTTGCTATATTTTTATATCCTTCTACATTAACTTGTGGAAGGTCTGGAATATCTAGATTGAAATCAACTCCTGGATGCATCAAGAAATCCGTAGCAGCTGCTGCACCATCCATCCCTTTTTTCAATACAGTCAAATTATTTTTCATGACTCCAGGAGCATCTTCTAACGTTTGACCATTTCTTGCAAAGAATGCATCCAGATCTTTCGTCATTTGTTGTCCATCATTCATCACACTTTCCACTACTGGTAAATTCTCTTGTGCGACTTTTACAAGATCTTGTGCTTTACCAGCATCTGTTAATGCCGTATCCACAAGTTTATTCATTTCTGGTAATTGTGCTTCTAACTTGAATACAAGATCTTTTACCTTTTCAATACTTGGTAAGTTTGTTTCTAAATCGATTCCAAGGTCATTGAAAATTTTAAAAATCTCACCATTCGCTGTTTTAACGAAGTTTTTACTAATTTCTTCTGTTATACCCGATGCACCTTTTGCTGTAATCTTTGGTGCAATGGCATTTACTTTTTCATTCACAAAATAATCAAGTTCTGGTTTTTTCGGATTATCGCTAATAACAGTCGTAATTTTTTCTGAGAAGTCTTTTGGAATCGTGATACTTGCGTAATAATCTCCGCGTTCCACTCCATAAACTGCTTGTTTTTCATCAACGAATTTCCAGTTAAAATTCTTATCCTTCTTAAGTGAATCTACAACTTCTTTCCCGATATTAATGTCTTTTCCCCGTAAGTTTGCCCCTGCATCTTCGTTAGAAACTGCAATTGGGATTTCTTTTGTATTTCCATATGGATCCCAAGAAGCCTTAATGTTAAACCATGCATATAAAGATGGTAAAACCATCAGCCCTAATACAATTACAATCGCAGCCCAATGTTTGGCTACATTCCGTAAGTCTGTCGTATAAATACGCCATATTTGTTTCATATAAGCTATCACCTAATTATATATTTTTCCTTCTTTAGAAAATGATACATGCATTTTGCCATTATATCATTTTCTACATCGTGGATTAAACGAAAATGTACTAT
>NZ_JBALQK010000229.1:0-9396 GCF_036965845.1 Bacillus sp. JJ1127
GTAAAAACAGAAAGAGCAAACGAGTGTAGATTACTTTTTATTCTGCATAGCAGGGATTTAGATATCGAAAAATTATATAAGAAGACGTTTAAATAGCTTACGTCAATAGAAAAAAGACGCCTTATAAAAGCGTCTCTTTTCTATTATAATGTTGTTTTAATGCGAATTTTCCTTGTTCACCTAAAACGCCATCTGCAATATTTACAGCATGATCACCGATACGCTCTAAGTTGCTCACCATATCAACAAAGATAATGCTTGCATCTCCTGAGCAGCTACGTTCATTTAGACGAATGACGTGGCGTTTACGCAATACGCGCTCCATTTGATCAATTTTACGTTCTTTTGTAATGACTGTTTGTGCCAGTTTAGTATCAAAGTTTGTTAAGACGCCAATTGCATCTTGTAATGTTGAAATTGTTAATTCAAGCATTTCATTTAGTTCCGCCATTGCTTCATCTGATAGTTTGACGCGATTAGAAATTTGGGAGTCTACAAGCTCTACAACGTTTTCTACATGGTCTCCAACGCGTTCAATATCTCCGACAACAGATGCTAAGGCAGAATGTTTTTCGGAATCCGCTGGTGAAAGTGGTTTTTCAGAAAGTAATACTAAATACTCAGTAATTCTTTTATCTAAATTGTTAATAGCGCCCTCTAATTGAGTTGCCATATCAGCATGTTTCTTTTCTTTCGTATTTAAAAATTGATTTGCTTCTTTTAAGCCTTGTAGTGAGAACTCTGCCATACGAATAATCTCTTTTTGTGCTTCTGTTAAGGCGATGGCAGGAGATTGTTCAATAAAGATTGGATTTAAGTGCTTCGGTTTAAAATCAATCGCAGCATCTTCTCCGCGAATGATTTTTGTTACAATCCACGCTAGTGCTGCAATAAATGGGAACTGAATGATTGTATTTGTTACATTGAATGTTCCATGTGCAAAAGCAATTGTCATTTCTGGATTTAAATGTAATGCGTCCTGCAAATATTGAATCAAATTTGTAAACGGTACTAATAGAATAGTAAAGATGATCGTACCAACGACGTTAAAGATAACGTGAACTAATGCCGCTCGTCTTGCTGCAATAGAAGTACCGATTGCTGCTAATACAGCAGTAATTGTTGTTCCGATATTATCACCAAATAATACAGGAAGTGCAGCTTGTAAATCGATTGCACCTTGACCGAATAATTCTTGTAAAATCCCAATTGTTGCACTTGAACTTTGTACAATTAAAGTAAATACTGTACCTACAATAACGCCTAGGAAAGGGCTATCGCTCATACTAACTGTTAATTCTTGGAATGATTCTAGAGAACGTAATGGCTTCATACCTGTGCTCATTAATTCTAAACCGAAGAATAACATACCAAATCCGAATACAACTTGTCCTACAGATTGTACTTTTTTATTTTTAAAGAAGAATAATAGAATTGCTCCAACTGCCATAATTGGAAGAGCATATTCTCCAACTTTAATTCCGATAATAAATGCTGTAACGGTCGTTCCAATGTTTGCACCCATAATAACACCAATTGCTTGTCTTAGTGTCATAAATCCAGCACTGACAAGTCCGACTGTTAAAGCTGTTGTTCCTGAACTAGATTGAATAAGTACGGTAACTAACATACCAGCTAGTACACCCATAAGTGGGTTGGTTGTGAAGCGATCGAGAATATCGCGAAGACGATCTCCGGCTGCTTGTTGCAGTCCATCTCCCATATATTTAATCCCGAATAAGAAAATACCTAATCCACCAATAAACTGGAAGATCATGTCTTGAACATTAAATTCCACGCATTCCACTCCTTAAATTTCATGTACTGTGTAATTATTAACTGAACTTTGAGTAGCTGTAAACGAATTCCTTATAGAATTTACACTAAATTTACAAAACGATAAAAAGTTTACATTTATTTAAAGAAACCCCTGGATTTAATTGGCTTTAATGGATTATGTAGTATATTTTTGCGAAAAAGTAACATTGTATTTAATAGTAGAAAAATAAATGATGTTTAAAAAATAGTGAAGGAAAAGAAGGAAGAACAATAAGAAAAGCTGCTGGATCATCCAGCAGCTTTTTCATGTTTTTTGTCCATCTGTTTTTGCTTTCGTACATTTGTAAGGTAAATAAAAAGGAAAGCAATCAATAACACAGAGGAATAACGATATACGGTTGCATAATCTGTAAAGTGGGCAATAAATCCAAATATGATTGCTCCAGCACCGATTCCAAGATCGAATGCAGAGAAGAATGTTGCCGTAGCAACGCCGCGTCTATGCGGGGATACTCGATCAATCATCCATGCTTGTAAGGCAGGTTGAATAGCCCCGAATCCACTGCCATAACAGCTAGCCGCGATAATTAAACTTGGTATTGTTGTTGTATAGGATAAAAGGATAATTCCTGAAAATGTTAAAAGAACACCGGGAATAATAACAAATGTATGACCTTTTGCATCATATAACTTTCCCGAAAATGGACGAGTTACAGCAATTGCAAGTGCATTAAATAAGAAGAAAAGACTAATATCAGTGATTCCGACTTGTGTAGCGAATAACGTGATGAAACTGCCGATACCACCATACATAAGTGTAATACATAATATTAATAATGAAGGAAGTAAAGCTTTTTTCTCAATGAAGCCATCTAAAAACGTTTCAGGCGTTTGGGAAGGTGGTTGCTTCGTTACTTTGATTTTCAGTAGCTTTGTTAATATTAAAGAAATAACTGTGCAAGATAGGGCACATAGAAAAAGAACGGTAAAGTTATAAGTTTGCATAAGCCATAATCCGATGAGAGGACCAAGTGCCATGGCCATTGTTCCAGAGAGACCGAAGTATCCCATTCCTTCACCACGGCGGGCAGGCGGAATTAAGTCAGAGACGATTGTACCATATGTCGTAGTTGTGATACCGAAACCTGTTCCGTGTAAAATACGGACGGCAAGTAGAAGGAAGACAGTTGAAGCAAAAAGATAACTGCCCATGGCAAGTAAACAAACAGCAGTTCCGGTCATTAAAATGATTTTTTTATTAAACTTCTGTAGTGCATTTCCTGTTAATGGTCGAATAAAAAGTGCTGCAACAGTAAACACGCCAACAACAAACCCAATATTTGAACTCGTGCCACCAATTTCTTTCACGTAAACAGGTAAAGTTGGAATTAACATTTGAAAGCCTAAAAACATACATAAGTTTGCTAGAATGAGCGCAACAAACTCTTTTGTCCATAATGGTTCTCGTTTTACGAGTATTGCTTCTCCCATATATTCATCCCCTATATAATTTTTTCTCTGTTCTTTCGAGTATATGTAGTGGTCAATGTAACAGTCAAGAAAGTTGAATTGGAATTGTATAACAATTTTAGGGTGAAATAAAAACAGCCACCCGTTCATGGATACTCCATAAACGGGTGGCTGTTTTTGTTTATTCATATCGTAAACATTCGATTGGATCGAGCTTCGCAGCTTTATTAGCTGGCAGTAAACCAAATAGAATACCGATTAGCATAGAAAGTGCGACAGAGATAAGCCCTAGTTTTACTGAGACAACAAGTGGCCATCCAGCAAACATAGCAACAATCCAGGCGAAGAAAATACCGAGCATAAATCCAATGGATCCGCCTAATGCTGTTAAAATACAAGATTCAATTAGGAATTGCGTTAATACTTTTCCGCGCGTTGCACCGAGTGCTTTACGGACTCCGATTTCACGTGTACGCTCTGTTACTGATACAAGCATGATATTCATAACGCCGATACCACCAACAAGTAGTGAAATAGCGGCAATACCACCGAATACACCTTTTAAGATACCAGTAAAGTTATCAATCTCTTTTAATGCTTCTTGTGGATCTGGTACTTTGAATTTTCCAGTGTGCTCTGGTTTTTTCGCATCATTTAATGATTTTACGACTGCATCTTGTACAGCTTGCTTATCTTGACCAGGAGCAATTTTTACTGTCATACCATCATAGTTGTTTTTACCAAATAGAATAGGCCAGTTTTCTGCGGAGATGATACCTTCTTTAAATTCCACGCCACCCATCATTGCTTTGGTGGAATATACACCGACTACTTTGTAAGGTGTACCTTTCATATCTATATATAAGTTTGGCTCCCATGAAGAGAACAATTTATTGAATGCCTCTTTATTTAATACAATTGTATGTTCTGGTTTATCTAAATCGGCAGCTGTTAAAAATCGGCCGTGTTCAAGTTGAAATCTAGATGTATCCTCAAAATAATCTCCTTTCGCACCAATTACATCAAGATCCAATTCCTTTTTTCCTGCATATACTTTTTCTTTTCCCCTAACGTCTGGATACACTTCTTGAACACCAGAAATTTTTGAGATATTGTCATACATACTTGCAGATATTTTTCCATCCATATCCGAATAATCTTCTGTTCTGTAATTTACCGAAAACTGATCTTTCTTTTCTTTTCCTATTTGTTCACGGAACTTTGCATTTGTTCCGTCTCCGATTGAGATAATGGTAATAATAGCACTAACCCCAATAATAATCCCCAGCATCGTTAAAACGGAACGCATTTTATGAGCGAAGATAGAGGAAATGGCCATACGTATATTTTCACTTAAGTTCAAAATTAACCTCTCCAATCTTGGACGATATTTCCGTCACGAATTACAATTTGGCGTGCTGCCGCTTCCCCAATTTCACGATCATGGGTAATCATAATGATTGTCGAGCCTTGTTTGTTTAATTCGTAAAAGAGGTCCATAATTTGTTGACTTGTTTTTGTATCGAGTGCACCAGTTGGTTCATCAGCTAAAATGAATTTTGGATTATTCACGATTGCACGCGCAACAGCAACACGCTGTTTTTGTCCACCAGATAATTCATTTGGCAAATGCGTGGCACGGTCTGCTAAACTTACTTTTGTTAATGCTGCTAGTGCACGTTCGCGACGTTCTTTTTTATCTGCTCCAGCATAAATTAAAGGTAATTCTACATTTTGTAATGCTGTAAGACGAGGGAGCAGCATGAAGTTTTGGAATACAAATCCGATTTCTTTATTACGAATATGAGCTAGTTCCGTTTCAGACATATTTGAAATGTTCTGTCCAGCTAATGAATAAGTACCTGCTGTTGGCTTATCTAAACAACCGATGATATTCATTAATGTGGATTTACCAGAACCAGATGGTCCCATAATGGAAGTAAATTCACCTTGGTTAAGCGTTACATCGATGCCATGCAATATTTGAACTGTTTCTTCACCGTTTTGAAAGGATTTCGTGATGCCTCTTAAGTCAATCATTGAACAGTAACCTCCATGCCATCTTTTAAATCTTTTTCTGGTTTAGAGATGATCTGTTCTCCTTTGTTCACACCAGAAACTTTTGCTTCGCTATCTGTTTCGAATTCAACAGTTACAGGTTGTTCTTTTGCTTTCCCATCTTTCACGATGAATACAACATTTTTATCTCCTTTTTTCACAATACTGCTTTTTGGAATCACTGTACCAGTTGCTTGACCGGACTTGCTTGTTACATATACATGGAATCCATTTTGCAATCCCTCACTATTATTTAATGTAACGGTAAATTGATAGTTAGAGGTTGTTTTATTTTCATCCATAGTTTTTACTGGAGTTGTGCCGATTTCTGTCACTGTACCTGACCAATTTTTCCCTGGGACTGTTTTAGATGTAACGGTCACTTCTTGCCCAACTTTTACATGAGCTAGTTCGTATTCTGATAATTGTCCTTTTACTTTTAGAGGGCCAGCAGTACGAAGCGTAATACCACTCATACCTGTTTTTGCATCAGCATTCTTTACAATATCTTCAATTGTGCCGTCAGCTGGACTTGTTACAGAAAGGGTATTTAGTTTTTCTTTGTTTGCTTGAATCATTTGCGTTGCTTTTTCAACCTCAAATTTTTTCATTTCAAGCTGAGCTTCAAGTTGCTGGATATCGGTTTCTGATGCTTTTAACATTTCCTGTGGTGCACCAGCATCTTTATTTTTTTGTAATTTTTGTTTTGCTGTATCAATTTGTTTCTTTAATAATGTTACCTCTTTATCGGCTAAATTCTTTTGCATTTCTGCTTCGGTAACACCTAGCTTCATAGTAGGATCATTGTATTTAAAGAGAATTTGTCCTTTTTTGACTTCATCTCCTTTTTTTACAGCTAGTTCATACGTGCCTTTTGATGGATCAAATGGAATTGTTTCAATTCCATTTGGAATGACTTCACCACCGAATTTTTGTGCATTTTCAATTTGTTTTTCTGTTACTTTATAACCGCTGTATGCCATAGCCACGTTAGATCCGCCGCCAGCAAAAGCAAAGTATGAACCTGCCGCAATTCCAATTGCTACTACACTAGTAATTAACACTTTATTTTTCTTCTTCATTTATTTATCACCTTTTCGCTCGTTTTTGTATCTGTTTTAAGTATAGAAGAGTGAAAGAATGTGACAAATCGTTTTAGCTTACAATAATCTTACAATTTTGTAAGGTATACATATTGAGATAAATTAGGCAGAGGGGATTTAAGAAGAGAGCAAATTGGTTGACGAACCTTTTCTTTCTTACAATAATATTGTATGAAGGAAAGGAGGGAGGAACATGGAAGCTTATTTTCGAGCAGCTCCATTAGATCCGTTTATTCCATACTCAAAACAACATGTTATTATACTTCTTATTATCGGTGTAGGAATTTATTGTCTGTATCAATATCAGGATTTACTTCGCCAAGAGCAATGGAATGTGATGATTCGATATACAATTGCTTTTTTATTTATTGGTAGCGAAATTGGGCTGGATGTATGGCAAATAAAAGCGGGGATTTTTCAATTAAGTACCTCATTACCATTTGAGTTATGTACGATTAGTTTACTATTATCAACAATTATGATTGTAACGAAAAGCTATAAGTTATATGAAATTGTCTTTTTTACAGGAATTATTGGGGCATCACAAGCGATTTTAACACCAAACTTACAGTATGCTTTTCCACATTTTCGCTTCATCGAATTTTTCATCGCACATATATTACTCATCTGGGCACCATTATTTATGACGTGGGTGGAAGGATACAGACCAACTTTTCAATCCATTAAGCGTACGATGTTGTTTTTAAATATATTGGTTCCGATTGTTTCGTTCGTAAATTATAAAACAGGGGGAAACTATATGTTTTTAGCACATAAACCAGAAACGGCTTCATTACTTGATCTGTTAGGCCCTCACCCATACTACATTATTTCATTAGAAATCATTGCGTTTATTGGATGCTTACTTTTATGCATACCATTTTCCGGAAACGAAAATCGTATGCATAAAGAATCGCTAGGATCATAATCTAGCGATTCTTTTTTTTGTAGAAAATATTTACAATTCTGAAAATTGTTTATAAAATAGAGCGGAGTATAAATAAATAGAATGGAATCTTGTATAGAGAGAAGGGGGAAGATGGCAAGAAAGGTTATTTCAAATGGTATAGAGGTTATTATACAATTTATGCTTTCAATTGTAGGAATTATTTGTTTAGGCGCTCTACCAAAGCTATTTGAAGGATTACATATTGACTTTTCGGGGTATGTACAGGCTTTAAAGATGTTGTTTGTGAAATTGATAGATGTTTCAAGCTTAACATATGCAGGTAATAAACCTTTATTTCCGCAACTATTTGTTCATTATAAAGAAACCATGACTATTTTTTTAGCTTCATTTTTTATTTCGCTATTTATAGCTTTTTGCATCGTTTACATCATAATTAGAAGTCGTCCGCGCATACAACGTCGTATAAAATCATTTCTTCTTTTTCTTGAGTCTATTCCAGACATTCTTCTTATTCTTGGATCACAAATTTTTGTTGTATGGATTTTTCAAAAGACAGGGTTTTTACCTGTAAAAATCGCTGCACTAGGAACAGACTCAATTCGGGGTTTGCCCATTATTTGTTTAAGTGTCCCAACTACTATTATGTTTGTGAAGTTATTACTGCTTCGTTTTGAAACAGAATTAGAAAAAGATTATGTTTTATTTGCAAAGGCAAAAGGATTGGATCGTTTTCATATTTTAAATCATCATGTGTTACGAAATGTATTGCTTAGTACGTTATTCTTTGCAAAAACGAACATTTGGTTTATGTTATCAAATTTGTATATTATAGAATGGATTTTTAATACGCATGGCATTTTTATATTCATTAAAGGGTATCAAGCGATTGAGGTTTTTACAATAAGTGTATTACTTATTTATATTCCAATCTTCATCCTATTTAAATCATTTCATTATTTCGTTCCAGATGCGATGAAAGAGAGGCAATAAGATGTGGAAATATGTAAAGCGCGATAAACGATTTTGGCTGAGTAGTTTATTTCTTATCGGATTAGTTGTTGTAAGTATTGGAAATACGATATGGAATGATGGACATATTCGTGAAGTATCTTTGCAATATGATGCACAAGGAAATCCAGAAGTTCCACCATTTCCGCCCTCATCGCAATTTTTACTTGGAACAGATCGAAAAGGTTATGATCTGTTAAACCTAGTTATTGAGGGAGCAAAATGGACTATTGGTATATCTGCTTTTATCGCAGTCATGCGTATGATAATAGGGGTATTTTTTGGTGTAGTATTAGGGACATATATAAAAAGGGGATTCACAAAGATTGAAGCCTTTTTTGATAGCTTTACAGTGATTCCAACAGTAATGATCGCTTATTTTTTACTGCAGTTTGCGAATAGATTTGCAAATGGGCAAGAAACATCAACTTTTTTTGAGAGAGCTTCATTTCAAGTCATATTGCTTGTTGTACTTGCGATTCCAACCATTTCTCTTTACGTTGCGAATGAGGTTCGGAAATTACAAAGGGAAGAATTTATTGATGCTGCCCGTATACTAGGAGGAAGTAAACGACATATTGTAGTTAAACATGTGTTTCCACATTTATATATGACGTTTGTACTTGTATTAATGCAGCAGTTTATTCAAACGCTTATTATTTTTCTTCATTTAGGATTGCTTGAAGTGTTTTTTGGGGGGACGGTACAATTTGGTGGATTGGTCAAAGAAATAGACTCCTATACACATGAATGGTCAGGTTTAATTGGTGTATATTTCCGTTCTTTAACAGTGCATCCATGGATTCCGCTTGTACCAATTACTTTTTTTGGCCTTACTATTTTTTCAGGAAATATGATAGCAAGAAGTATAGAAGATGCCATAGCGAAAGTAAGGTTAGGAGAAAATAAAAAGAAAGAGGATGTCGAAGAGGTACAGCACGTTTCGCATTCGAAAGAAGAATTGTTTACATTTAAGCATACAATGTAAAGAGCCTAGGAAATTAGGATCTAAGCTATATATAAACCCCCTCTTTTTGGGTGGGAGAGAGGATCTGGCCATGCATAGAA
>NZ_JBALQK010000230.1:0-14531 GCF_036965845.1 Bacillus sp. JJ1127
ATTAAAAGTAAAATGGTTTGGGACACTCTGTGGAGTGTCTTTTTTTGTTTTTCGTTTCGACATCATATGACAAAATTAATATATATAATTTGTTATTATGTAAGAAAAAATGAATGACCACTTGTAAATAGAAGGGGACTTAGCAATGAATTTCAAAAAAATAATTATGACAGGTGCAATTGTCGCGACAACAACATTCATTTCTCTTGGAAATGTACAAGCAGAAATCAACCAATTCAAGGATGTTCCAAATCACCATTGGGCGTATAAAGCGATTATGGATTTAGCAAATAAAAACATTGTTGCTGGATATGGAAATGGAATCTTTGGTTTAGGAGACGATGTTACTCGTGAGCAAGTTGCAGCTCTTATGTTCCGTCATTTTAAACCAGCTTTAAAAGAGGATTATAACAATCCTTATACAGATATTAATGATCATTCAACTATGTTTAAAAAAGAAATTTTGGCTTTAACGGAAATGGGAATTTTCGCGGGAGACGATACAGGTGCTTTTAGACCGAAAGATTCTTTAACTCGTGAAGAAATGGCGCAAATTTTAACAAGAGCATTTCAACTAGAAGCAAAATCAGAAAACACTTTTCCAGATGTAGACAGAAAATCATGGGCAAATACTGCAATTAGTGCAGTACAGTCTAATTATATTACTGCTGGAACAGGAAATGGTATGTTTTCACCTAAGATGCATGTAAGCCGTGAACAATATGTTCAGTTCTTATATAATGCAACGTTACCTTTGGAAGAAAGACCAGGAGCTACACCAGAAACGAAGCCTGAGGTTAAGCCAGAAAAAAAATATTTTGCTAACTGTAAAGAGGCAAATGCTGCTGGATATTATGATATTACACCAGATAGCCCGGCTTACGGTTCTCATTTAGATAAAGATGGTGACGGAATAGCTTGTGAGCGAAATAAAGGACGTAACAAGTAAGGAAAGGCACTCATTTGAGTGCTTTTTCTTTTTTTCGAAACAGGCTATTTTTTTAGGCACTCTTCATAAACTGAAAATAACATAATGAAAGTGAGTGATACGATGCCTGCAGTTATTGAGGGGATAATTATTGAAAACTGTAATGGAATGGCTAATCTAGGGGATAAGTACAATGTACATCCGATATCGGCAGCGAAAACATATGCCGGTTCTGGAGCAGGTAATACAGGATTTACTGTGAATGCCTTTAATGGGATTAGTACGGCTGATGTAAGTGACAACGATGGGAATGATCAAGGAATCCAGTTTTCGTTATAAGCTCAATATGTAAAATTGCATAGAATTTGCGTATATGTTATATGATACAATCTTGATGAAAGCTGCTAGTAATTCTTCTTTGTCACAGATGTTAAATTGGAAACTTAACATCTTATCGAAAAACATACGTGTAAGCAAAAAAAGACACTCGTTTAGGAGTGTCTTTTTTCATTCTAGTGATACCCTTTAGCAGAGTCTTTATGAATTTTATCTTTAAAGATTGTGTAGCTCCATAGTTGATATCCAATAACGATTGGTACCATGACCATTGCCACAAAGAACATAATTTTTAAGTTTAATTCACTACCTGCTGCTTGGTATAACGTTGTACTATAAGCGTCGTTAATACGTGATGGCAGCATTCTTGGGAACATGCCTGCAAATCCAGTTGCCATAAACAGAGCAATTGTTAAGCAGACAGATGTGAATGCGAAACCGATTTTATGTTTGTATACCATAACGATTGTTACAACACTCATCAACATTGCAAGTGCAGGAATGATAAATAGTACTGGATATTCCGTAAAGTTTTGGAATAAGTTTGTACGGTTTGCAGTTGCCACATAGAAGATAGCTAAAATAATAGCAGCTACCATAGAAAATGGTTTTGCAATTTTATAAGCACGATCGGATACTTCACCAGTCGTTTTAATCATAACCCAAAGTGCACCGGATACGACGAAGATTGCTGTGAAGAAGAGACCGCCTAAAATACCGTAATGATTTAATAAGCTAAGTAATGTTCCTTCATAACCATCTTTTCCGATTTGCAGTCCATAGTATAGGTTTGCAAATGTAACACCGAATAAGAATGCGATCAGGAAACTACCGATTGAAAATGCCCATTTACAAACACTTTGCCAAATTGGTGAATCGTCCTTATGCATAAATTCAAGCCCAGCTGCACGAGCGAAAAGAGCAAGTAATACTAAAAATAAAGGTGTATATAAGTAGCTAAACATATTTGCATATGTGATTGGGAAGGCAGCGAATGTTGCACCGCCCGCTGTAATTAACCATACTTCGTTACCGCCCCAGAACGGGCCGATTGCTTCTTGCATTTGATTTCGCTCTTTTCGGTCTTTCGTAACGAACGGGAAAATCATTCCGTTACCAAGTGCATAACCGTCGAGAATAAAGTAAACTGTCCAAATCACGCCCCATAAACCAAACCAAATGACTGCAAGCGTATCATGAGACATGAGATGCACCTCCCTTAGTAGATTCTTCTAATGCTGCTGGTCCTTTCTTAGCAAATTTCAGCATCAGGTATACATCGGCAATTAAAAGCAATGTATAGAACAATACTAAACTAAGTAATGAGAACCAAATTTGCGGTACAGAAATTGGTGAAACTGATTCTGCTGTTCGCATCAGTTTGTATACTGTCCAAGGCTGACGACCAGCTTCTGCAACAATCCAACCTGCATTAATTGCTACATATGGAAGTAATACAGACCACATTGTAATTTTTAAGAAACGTTTTGAGTTTTCTAGTTTTCCTTTTCGGCTTAAATAGAAACCAAACCATGTAAGTGCCATAAAGAATGTGCCCAGTGCAACCATTAAACGGAAGCTGTAGTAAACTAGATTTACGTTTGGACGTTCGTCCTTTGGAATATCTTTTAAACCGACGATTTTTCCATCAAATGAATTTGTATAGAAGAAGCTACCGAGTTTTGGAATTGTTAATGCTTCGAAGTTCTTCTCGTTTTTCACATCAGGGAATTGAATAATGGAGAACCCTTTTCCTTCCCCAGTTTCCCAAACAGCTTCCATTGCTGCACCTTTTGCAGGTTGCATTTTCGCTGCGAAAGCACCGGATTCGTGACCGATGAAAGGTGTTGCTGTTGCTGCGAATAAACCAAGTATTAAACCAAACTTAAATGATTTTTTGAAGAATTCTACATCGTTTTTGCGTAATAAATGGTAAGCACTAATTGCCATAACGAAGAATGAACCAACGATATAACAAGCAACAACAGTATGGAAGAACATATGCCATGCGTATGGATTTGTAATTAGTGCCCAAAAGTCATTTAATTCAGCGCGGCCATTGCGAACTACGTAGCCAACTGGGTTTTGCATGAAACCGTTCGCTGTAATAATCCAAAGAGCGGAAATGTTTGTTCCAAGTGCAACCATCCACATACAAAAAGCACGGAACTTTGGTGAGATTTTATCTTTACCGAATAACCAAATTCCCATGAAAGTAGATTCTAAGAAGAAAGCAACAAGTGCTTCTATTGCGAGTGGTGATCCGAAGATATCCCCCATATATTTTGAGTACTCTGACCAGTTTGTCCCAAATTGGAACTCCATTGTAATACCGGTTATGATACCCATTACGAAGTTTATCGTAAATAGCTTACCCCAGAAATTCGCCATTTTTCGATAAGTTGGATTTAATGTACGTGCATATTGTGTTTCCATACACGCCACTAAAATAACAAGTCCGATTGTCAAAGGTACAAATAAAAAGTGATAAAAAACAGTAATTGCAAATTGAAAACGACTCAGTAACAGAACGTCGGACATAATAAAGTTTCACTCCTTTTTAACATTATCTACATTTAGTTTATAGTGGAAACGTGAGAAAAGTATGGGAGAGTTGTTACAGAGCTGTGTGTATATTATGAAAGAATTATGTCGGTTGTCTGAAAAATATAAAATTACGATAAAGTAATATACTTTTGGTATTTTTTAGAGTTTGATACACTGAATGTGTAACCTAAATGAGAGAAAAGAGGTTTTTTACTATGAAGTCATTAGAGGAGATTTTGCAGTACAATGAAAAATTCGTTGAAGAGAAGAAATATGAGGAGTATGAAGCAGGGAAATTTCCAAACAAAAAAATGGTTATTATTTCCTGTATGGATACTCGCCTTGTTGAATTACTGCCAAAGGCAATGAATATGCGTAATGGCGATGTAAAAATTATTAAAGTAGCAGGCGCTGTTATTTCGCATCCGTTTGGTAGTATTATGCGTAGTATTTTAGTTGCTGTATATGAACTTGGTGCAGATGAAGTATGCGTTGTTGGTCATCATGACTGCGGTATGGCAAAAATAGAGGCGAGCAGTACAATTGAAAAAATGAAAGAGCGCGGTGTAACGGAAGAGAAATTAGATACACTTCGCTATTCTGGAATCGATTTAGAAAGATTTTTACAAGGATTCTCTAGCGTTGAAGAAAGTGTAGAGCACAGCGTTTCAATACTTCGTAACCATCCGTTACTTCCAGCAGAAGTACCTGTTCATGGTCTTGTTATTCATCCTGATACAGGAAAATTAGATCTAGTTGTGAATGGCTACGAAGCTTAATGCTTATGCTCTTTTTCCTTTTTCTCCGGGACGGGATCGAATCCTCCTGGATGAAAAGGATGACATTTTAATATGCGTTTTAATGTGAGCCAAAATCCTTTGAAAGCACCGTGCTTTTGGAATGCTTCTAATCCATAATGCGAGCATGTTGGATGGAAGCGACATGTAGGTGGCGTCATCGGGGAAATAAACTTTTGATAAAAGCGTATGATGCCAATAAAAATCTGTTTCATAACGGTCTCCTTCTCAGCATATTCTTCTATTATTATAGCACGACCGCACATAATACTTTACTAATGCGAAATTCCGTTATATCATATTGGATATAACGGAATTAAAATTAAAGCGGGAGAGATGTTTTATGCCATCAGTAGAGAGCTTTGAATTAGATCATACGATTGTAAAGGCACCTTATGTAAGACATTGTGGTGTTCATAAAGTAGGTAGTGACGGTATTGTTAATAAATTCGATATTCGCTTTTGCCAACCAAACAAACAAGCAATGAAACCAGATGTTATTCATACGTTAGAACATTTATTAGCATTTAATTTACGTAAATATATTGATCGTTATCCGCATTTTGATATTATCGATATTTCACCAATGGGTTGTCAAACAGGGTATTACCTTGTTGTAAGTGGAACACCAACAGTTCGTGAAGTAATTGATTTATTAGAGCTTACATTAAAAGATGCGGTTCAAATTATAGAAATTCCAGCTGCAAACGAAACGCAGTGCGGTCAAGCGAAGCTTCATGATTTAGAAGGAGCGAAACGCTTGATGAACTTCTGGTTAAGCCAGAATAAAGATGATCTTGAAAAAGTATTTGGATAAAAGATGAGGAAGCTGCCTGTGAAAGGGCAGCTTTTTTAGTCCTTGTTTGTACATGTCATATGGTATCGAAGCGTCAATAGTGGAAGGGAAAGTGTTATAATTAGAATAATTTTACAATTAAATGTAGGAGGGTCTACTTATGCAAAAGACAATTATTCTAATTGGTCCTATTTGTTCAGGAAAAACAAGTGTTGCAGAAATTATTTCAAATCAGTTACATATTCCTCAATGTTCAATTGATGAGGTGCGTTTTGAGTATTATAAAGAAATTGGTTTTAGTCAGGAAAGGCAAAAGGAGATTCGAGAGCAAAAGGGATTTAAAGGAGTCTATCAATACTGGAAGCCTTTTGAAGCACATTCTGTTCAAAGGGTACTAGAAGATTATCCAAATCATGTAATTGATTTTGGCGGAGGGCATTCTGTTTACGAGGACGATAATTTATTAAAGAAAGTACAATTTACATTAAATCTACATAAAAATGTTTTCTTGTTACTTCCAAGTGCTAATGTTGATGAGTCAGTGAAGACTTTAAATGAACGATTACACACAATAACCGATAATAAAGATGTATTTAAAATAAATGAACATTTCATTACGCACAAATCAAATAAACTATTGGCAAAGCATGTCATTTATACAAATGGAAAGTCCGTGAAGGAAGTTGCGGACGAGGTTATTCAGCTTGTTGATTAAGAGGTGGGAAATGAGTACTATACATATCAAGAGCAAAAGAACGAAAAGGAAAGTAGCTGTCGTATTGCTTTCTATTTAGCAACAATATTCGATATCATAATGAAAAACATAAGAGCAGAAATACCAAAATACGGAATGCTCATTGACTTTCGTCCTGCTTTTATTTCATTAATCCCAGTAAGGATAAATGTACAGCTTAAACCAAGTTGTATGTAAGGAGAGAGTGCGAAGTTATTGGTAGACAGAGAATAGATACAAAGGGCGAGAGTGAGAAGAACGAAGAAAATACGTAATATAGCTAACATTGTATTCCTCCTTTTTATTTGCTATGTAAGAAGTGTCCTTTTCTTTATTTTACATAATTTTGTAATTGTTGAAAACAATAGAAAGTAAAAGGGTGAAAGAAGGGCGTTATATGGATAATAAGAAAACTTACTATATATCAGTAGGAAACGGTCAAATTTCGCAGGTGAAAACGGCGGATACATATAACTTTGAGATCCACGCGAATGATGAGGAAATTATTCAGCTTCGGGAGTATTTTGATCAAGCATACCGTGAAGATCTCGGCTCTTTTGTGCGTTCTCACGTTCCGTTTGTTGAGTATCATCATGATTCTAATAATGACCGTTACGATGAACAACTGCAGAAAGCATATAAGATGATTTATGATTTAGGAAATCATGAAACGAAAGAATTAGTCGCGCAAATGGGAATAATCAATGGATTATAGTTGGATAACATTAGGCAGAAAAGCGAGAATATGCTACAATTTGTGGTAGGAAAAACTTGTAACCATCAATAGGGGAGTAATGGCATGTACAAATTTAAAGATTATTACCACAATACTGTACAATTATCGTTTGAACGTTATCCATTTTCTCCTGAGCCAAAGCATGTTTGGGTTGTATGCCGGTACGGGGATCAATGGTTATTAACGCATCATTTGCGCCGCGGACTTGAATTTCCAGGTGGTAAAGTAGAAATTGGGGAAACACCGGAAGAAGCGGCAGTTCGAGAGGTTCATGAAGAAACTGGCGGGATTGTTTCTAATTTAACTTACTTAGGACAATATAAAGTATCTGGAAAAGACAAAATAATCATTAAAAACATTTATTTCGCAACAATTAGTGCAGTTGAAGAACATACACACTATGAGGAAACGAAAGGGTCTGTTTTATTAGAAGAGATTCCAGATAACATTAAAAACGATAGGAAATTTAGCTTTATTATGCGCGATGATGTATTAGCGCGTACGATGAAACATATAGAAGAAATCGGCTGTTTTACGAAATAAAGTGGCCGATTTCTTTTTGTTTAGCGATGTAAAAGAAAAGATGCCTATATAGGAATCGTTAGAGTACAGATCCCGTATAGGCAGTCGTGATAGGAAAATTAAAGTAATTGAATATCTCTTCTTCCTAATTGGTAATGGATTTAATTAGTGCTTTAAAATAGGGAAACAATTCTTTTGGAACATCTTTAAGCCAATTTTTATTAAAAAATATAAAGTTGTAAAAACAGCTCATCGGTTACCATGGAAGAATTTCATATTATACGTCATGATCCTCTAAGCGTTTTTTTCGTAAATAGTAAACAAAAGAAAAAGGGATGAGAAAACAAACAAAAATGACGCTTCCTGCGAGTAAGGCTTCACTGTTACTACTGTGATCTGGGCCGAACTTTGCCAGAAGTGCAAAAACAGTGCCAACCAATGCAGAAAGGATGACAATTCGGTAATAGGGACCAGGCTTTTTCTGGTGATGTGCATTATCATACACATCAACGTTAATTTTGAGATTCAGCCAAGTAAAAACAACAACAGTAAGCATAAGTACTTCCCATAATGGATTATTTCTAGCTTCCATAATCCCTTTTGTTATCACCTCATAAAGTAAAATGGCAAATATCCCTATCGTTTGAACAATAAAGGCAATCCGAATGTTTTTCAAATTTTGCATTTGCAATCGTTCATCTTTAATCTTTTTCATGTATCTGCTCCTCCTTGCCAATCCAAAATATTTCATCCAACGTCTTATTCACTACATAACAAATCTCTAAGCACAATTTTAGCGTGGGGTTATATGTGCCTTTTTCAATCAAGCTAATGGTTTGCCGAGTGACACCTACTCTTTCGGCTAATTGTTGTTGTGTTAAGTCTACTTGAACACGAGCTATCTTTACGTTATTTCTCACCTATATGATCTCTCCTTAACTCCATTGTAACATATAAATTACATAGTTCCATATATAAATTGCATATTGGATGTCAATTTTCTAAGGAATTGCTATGTGAATTTCTGTTTTATTTATTACGCATGAAGATTTATCTTGCTATTCGCGGGCAATAATACTCCCACTTCAAAATTCAGTGAAAGTATGGAGGGAGATGACTTCATACGTATTAGCGCAGAATAGGATCCGGTAACAGGAGAAAAAGTAGGCTGGAGCGACCGTTTATGGGGCGTCGGAATGATGGCACTCACATTTACCGGACATTAAAACTTATAGCCAAAGGTTCAAAAGTGGCAAAATTTAGTGAGAAAGCAATAGCTACCTTTCAGTCGATGAAACATGTCGTAAATCCAAAAGTCATTGGCGGAATGATACAAGGAACCTATAACGCAATTGATCGATTTCCAACGAGTGTGATGCATTACATGAATCTTATCATGCGAAGTTATAAATGTTTTTATTGTTCAAAACAACTTTTGGATATTTTTCTAAATTAAGGTGTAAGTATATCTTTACATTTTTTGGAGAGCCATATACAATTCGATGTAAAGATATCTTTACTTTTATAGGGGGAAGAATATGACACAATCAAAAGAAACGATCGTCTCCATTTCAATGGTAAAGTTAAATATTTATTTATTAATTTTAACGATTGCAATAATGTTTGGAGTTGGTTTTTTGCATGTGTTTCTTTTTAAAGAGCTTAACTTAACCATTACGTTACCTATAATGATTCTTTTAATTGTTGCAATGATTGTTCTTATTTGTATTCATGAAGCACTACATTTAATCGGATTTCGTTACATTGGAGGAGTGCCGTGGAGTGAATTAGCGTGGGGCATAAATTTAAAATTAGGTGTTGCTTACGCCCATTCTAAAAAGCCAATCACAGTGAAGCATATGAAAAAGGCATTGATGCTTCCGTTTATACCAACTGGAATTTTACCAATTTTAATCGGAGTCGCAATGAATGTTCCATCACTGTCATTTCTCGGTGTGTTATTAACGGCGGGTTGTATAGGAGACTTAGTCTTATATCAAAAACTATTAAAATTCCCGGATGATGCGATGGTTATTGATCACCCAAGTAAACCGCAATTCACGGTGTATGAATGAAGAGAGGACATATCTTATGAATATGTCCTCTTTTTCTAAATAAAAAACCTTCCTAGAAATAAGTATCGCATATTTTTAAGAAAATGCTTATTATATCTTTGTAGAATAGAATGGCGGAGGTTGTTATGGGGAAGCGGTATGGAAAGTTAGCATGTTTTATTATGGCGATTAGTTTGATAGCGGGATGCAGTAAAGAGGTAGAAGTCGCCGAAAGGAAAGACGTATGTGAAACAGAAGAAGAATGTACGAGAATCGGGGATAAGATGATTCAAAAGGTGCATAAAAAGATGAAAAGTCTGTCTCAGCTTGAGGAACCAGAGGGAAATGTAGAGGGGCCAGAAGAAAGCACTGAAGGGAATTCTGCAAAGGCAGACAGTATAGAGGAAGCTGAAAAAAAGAAAAATGATGTGGAAAACTATTTCTTTTTAGCGTCCTATTATATTAATGATGAAGATATTATAGATCCTTATTTTGAAAAACTAGATAAGAAGCGTTTAAATAAAGTGTTCGCTGATGATCAAGAAGCAAAGAAAGAAATCATTAAGCAGCATGAGGATATAGATTATCACAAAACCTTATGGGACATTTATCGTACGTTAATGCCATCTAAGTATCGAAAGAATATAACAGAGTTTGATATTGTGACAGATGGATATGATGGAATTGTTGCTCATGTGACTCCTAATATGGATAGTCCAAAAGATTGGGTGTTAAGTTTAGATACGCTTGATTCAAGTGTGAATATAGATGAAGTGATAAAGACGTTAATTCATGAGACGGCTCACGTATTGACGCTTAGTGATAAACAAATTCCAGTCGATAAAAAGTATTTACAGGCATTTGAAGAGGAGAGAGATATTTCATCTTATCAAAATAAATGTAAAACTCTTTTCTTACAAGAAGGGTGCGCGAAGGCAGATTCATATATTAATCAATTTTATGATTCTTTTTGGAAAGTAATTGAGCAGGAATGGAAAGAAAAACAAATTGAAACAAATGAAGATGCACAAATACAATTTTTTGAAGAGAAGCACGATCAATTTGTTTCTGAGTACGGAACAACGAATGTAGCAGAAGATATTGCAGATACATTTACAGCATTCATTTTACAAGATTCAAAGAAAGTGAAAGAAGGAACAGAACTGAAGTATAAAAAAATTGCTTTCTTCTATCAATTTCCTGAGCTTGTAAAAATGAGAGCAGAAGTATTATCTGGATTATATGAGATTTCAAAGAAAGTAAAAGAATAGTAATTTGAAAAGGAAGCTGACCCCGGCATGCTGTTTGGAGTCAGCTTTTTTTTCGTTTTCCTATCATTAGTTTCTCAAATCCTTCCACAAATACATACATAAGAGTGGCAAGGACACATGTCAGTAGCACACTCAGCAGTACGAGCGTAAAGTTAAAGACTTGAAATCCGTAGCTAATTAAATAACCAAGCCCTTGTTTAGAGACGAGGAGTTCTCCGAAAATAACTCCAACCCAGGATAATCCAACGTTTACCTTTAGTGTTGAAATAATTGCTGGGAAGGAAGATGGTAAAATAACTTGCCTATAGCACTGCCATTTATTTGCACCAAACGTATCCATTACTTTTAAATAGTTAGAATCAACTTCTTGAAAGGCACTGTAAATAACGAGAATGGTAATGATAATGGAGATAATTACACCCATTGCGATAGAAGATGAAATGTTTGGACCAAAAATAACGATAATAATTGGGCCAAGTGCTACTTTTGGCATGGCATTTAAGACAACAAGGTATGGGTCTAATACGCGAGCTAAGAGAGGTATCCACCAAAGAATGGTCGCGATGATTGTTCCAAGGACTGTGCCGAGGATAAAGCCGCCTCCTGTTTCAAGCAGTGTCGTCCAGATGTGAATCCAAAGAGATCCGTCTCCCCATTTACTTAGAAACAATCCCCAAATGCTAGAAGGAGAGCTAAAGAGTAAAGGATCAATCCATTCTTGCTTACTAGAGATTTCCCATAATGCAAAGAAGAGAATAAGAAGCAGCAATTGTAAGAGCCGAGCAATCCATGTGCGCTGTCGTTCTTTTTTTCGAAACTGTGCGTGTAATTGTTTTATATTATCCAAGGCGTTCCAGCTCCTTCCATATGTCTTGAAAAAGGGCTGGAAAGTCAGGATGATGCCGTGCTGCTAATGGAGATAAGGAGCGAATACTTTCTGGGACGATAAAAGTCTTCGCAATTTTTCCAGGGTTAGCTTGAAGCAAGTAAATCCGATCACTCATCGCAATGGCCTCTTCCATATCATGTGTAACGAGTAGCGATGTTTTCTTATACGTTTGTAATAATGAGAAGACGAGCTCTTCTAATTTTAATTTCGTTTGATAATCAAGTGCTGAAAATGGTTCATCCAGCAAAAGGATTTTCGGATTTGTTGCGAGTGTTCGAACGAGTGCAGCACGCTGGCGCATACCACCAGAGAGTTCACGTGGGGATTGTTTTTCCACCCCTTGTAAACCAACTTGTTTTAAAAGTTGTAATGTATATTCTTTCGTTTCTTCTCTGTACATTTTTGTAATGTGCAGTCCCAGCATGATATTTTCTTCAATTGTTTTCCAAGGAAACAAGTAATCTTGCTGGAGCATATACCCCATGGAAGAAGTCGATTTTTTCACTGGCTCATCTTCTAAAAAGACGATGCCTTCAATTGGTTTTAACAGTCCAGCGATAATAGAAAGAAGTGTTGTTTTTCCGCAACCACTGGGGCCAAGAAAGGAAACGAATTCACCTTCTTCTATGTGTAAGTTCATATCCTTTAAAACGAGCCGAGCATCGTCCTTTGCAAAAAAGCAGTGGGAAACGTTACGTATTTGTAGGAAACTCATTGTATTCGCCTCTATTTCTTGATAACGCTTTCGGCAATTTTTGTATTAACGAGTGCATCGTGTGGAACTTCTTTTTGTAATTCTCCAGCCTCTTTCATAATTGTTTGCAATTGTTTCCATTCTTCCTCATCTAATAATGGATTTGTTGCATAAGAATGCTGTTTTTTGTAGCGATCAATTACTTTTACCGTAATATCTTTTGAAGTGTCTTTAAAAAGCGGGGTAACAGCGTCGGCAATTTCTTCTGGGCTATGTGTATCGACCCATTGCTGTGATTTATATAAGGCACGTGTAAATTTTTCAGCCGCAGCTTTATCTTTCTTCAAAAAGCTTTCTTTTGCCATAAATGTTGTGTAAGGAACAGTTCCTGATTGAACCCCAAAAGAAGCAACGATATAACCTTTTCCTTCTTTTTCAAAGATGCTCGCTGTTGGTTCAAAGAGCTGAACAAACTCTCCTGTGCCGGATGCAAAGGCATTGGCAATATTC
The DNA here is from genome assembly GCF_036965845.1 of Bacillus sp. JJ1127. Classification (NCBI taxonomy): domain Bacteria; kingdom Bacillati; phylum Bacillota; class Bacilli; order Caryophanales; family Bacillaceae; genus Bacillus; species Bacillus sp. JJ1127. Next base: position 12,814 of record NZ_JBALQK010000230.1, read on the forward strand.
ACAAACTCGATGTTTTGAATTAAATTTGTATCCTTATGAGGATCAATTCCATTTTTCTTCAAAACGTATTCTCCAACCATTTGCGGCATACCACCTTTACGCTGACCAAGGAAAGTAACGCCTTTGACATCGTTCCAATTAAAAGAGTCTAATTTTTTACGTGAAACTAAAAAGGTACCATCCGTTTGTGTAAGCTGTGCAAAATTAATAACCGGATCTTTTGCTCCTTGCTGGTGAACATAAATGGATGTTTCAGAACCGACGAGTGCAATATCGATTCCGCCAGATAACAGTGCAGTCATCGTTTTATCACCACCAGCTGTCGTTTGTAAGTCAATGTCTAGACCTTCATCTTTAAAAAATCCTTTCTCAATCCCAACATATAACGGTGCGTAAAAGAGGGAATGTGTTACTTCACCAATGTGAATTTTTTGTGTTTGCTGCTTTGTGTTCTCTTTTTTACTACAAGCGACAAACGTAAAAACAGTAAGTACAAGTATACAGAAAACAGCTATGAATTTTTTCAATACAAGACACCTCCTAGAAATCAATCTACTGACATAATATGTAGGTAAGTGCCTAGATGTGAGTGGACATAGAAGGAATTTTTTGGATCATAAAGAAGTACAAATATAAGGGGTGATAAAAATGAAGTATGAATATGATGACATGCATTTACATCTCGATTATTTCGGAGATGAGTACGATGTGGAATCGATTGCGTATAAAAGAAAACAAGAAGATGTATGGGATGTCTTTTTCAATTTTGCTTTTTATGGGATTACGCCAACTGGGGTGCAGGAAGATGAATGGATGGATGACTATTCCGGGTATCGTGTTTTTTCTGTACATGCTAATGATTTAAGCTGGGAATTTGGCAGTGCTAAGTTTGAAGAATGGCTTTTGAAGCACCGTATATTAGAAAAGACAATGCAGAAATAGGGAGGCGTTTCGTGGGCGATTTTCTGATTTTGTTACTTATATTTGTAATAGGCTGTATGATATTACAGTCCCTTTCTTATCGTTTTGCAAAGAAGAATATCCATAAATATAAGGAAATGAAACTTATGCATATTTGGTTGGATATGCATGTAAAGAAAGGCCCTAAATTAGATTTTGGTGATTATACATTCATCGTGATTGTATGCATCATATGGAAAATTTGGCTTCTTCCTCTCATTCAATAGTGGATAGCAGTAAAAAAGTTTAAGTTATCCAAACTACTTTTAACTAGTTATTATATACATCAATTAAAAAAACGACATAAAATCCCTCTTTTTAGGTGGGAGAGAGCATCTGGCCATGCATAGAAGCGGTCAGGGCCTTTTTCTGCCACATGCGAAGTAAAAACAGAAAGAGCAAACGAGTGTAAGTTACGTTTTATTCTGCATAGCAGGGATTTAGATGTCGAAAAATTAAAATGGATTTATATAGATGAAACATCCTATCATTTTTCCCCTTAATTGAAGAATTATATGATGCACTAGAGTTCATGGTTTATATTTTTACCTCAATTTATAATATGGACCTGTTAACACAGTCTTTAAATGGTATCTTTAGCGGTGAAAATATGAAAGCGAACTTAGAGCACTCTCATAAAAATAGATTTTCTACAAATACAGTTAAGTCTAATAAGGGAATACATCCTTTGGAACAATGAAAAGGATGTATTCTCTTATTGAAGTTTGTATCATTTTCCTCATGCTATGCATAGCATG
>NZ_JBALQK010000231.1:0-9465 GCF_036965845.1 Bacillus sp. JJ1127
TTCATTTTTCGACATCTAAATTCTTGCTATGTGGAATAAAAAGTAACCTACACTCGTTTACTCTTTCCGTTTTTACTTCGCATGTGGCAGAAAAAGGCCCTGACGCTATGCATAGCCAGATCCTCTCTCTCACTTAAAAAGAGGGGGTTTATGTCGGTTTTTTAATTGCTGTATATATATTCATATCATTAAGATTCCACTTTTCCCTTTTCTTGTAGTATTGTAAGCTATTATATATAGATGAATAAAAAGGGGATACGTATATGAAGTCCTTAATTAGAGGGGAAAAGGTCAAGTTATCAGATTACACTTCATGTAAAGAATTACAAGTTGAGATTTCGATACAATCTAGCTTAGAAATTGATATTACTTGTTTTGGATTAAATGCAGACAAGAAAATAGTGGATGATCGATTTGTCGTTTTTTATAATCAATTACAATCTCCAAATAGAGAAATGTGTCTTACATCACATGGTAATGGATACAGCAATTTTTTAATCGATTTATCACATGTTCCGCTTTCTACTGTTCAGAATTTAGTGTTCACAGCAACAATTGATAACAATGGAACAATGGCTATGGTTTCTTCAGGATACATGCTAGTGAAAGCAAATGGACAGCCAATCCTAAAATACGAATTTACAGGAAATCAGTTTGAAAATGAAAAAGCGATCATTATTTCAGAAATTTACTATAAGTCAATGTGGAGACTTTCTGCTGTTGGACAAGGATTTAATGGCGGGTTAGCTGCATTACTAGAGCATTTTGGTGGTGAGGTTGCGGATAAGCAAGAAGTACAAAATACCATAAATCAACAGATGCCTACTCCAATCGTAAATAGTAAAAAGGTTTTACTAGAGAAAAAAATGGCCAAGCAGGCTCCGAAATTACTCGATCTTTCTAAAAAGGCGAAGATTTCTTTGGAAAAGGTTGGGTTGCAAAATCATGAAGCAAAAGTGGCCCTTTGTTTAGATATTTCTGGTTCCATGTATGATTTGTATAGATCTGGAAAGATTCAAGAATTCGCTGAAAGGATATTAGCGCTTGGAACTAGGTTTGATGATGATGGTTCAATCGATATCTTTTTGTTCGGACAATATGCTCATGATGCTGGTGAATTAACGATTGATAATTTTGATGGTTTTGTTAATCGGATGATTCATCGCTATCCACTTGAGGGCGCTACCTATTATTCCGATGTTATGAAAATGGTTAGGGAACATTACTTTGGTTTCGCTCAAAGACGCAGGGAGCCATTATCCGAGGAAACTCCTGTATATGTTATGTTCTTAACAGACGGCGCAGCCTTTGATGAAACCCGTACGATTGGTGAAATAGAAAGCTCCTCATATGAGCCTATTTTCTGGAAGTTTATGGCGATAGGTGAATCGAATTATGATGTCTATGGTAACTATCAAAACGTTGGCAATTTTGGTTTTTTAGAAGAGTTGGATAACCTAACAGGGCGCTTCATTGATAATGCAAATTTCTTTCATGTAGCAGATCCTGCCGGAATACCTGATAATCAGCTATATGATTTGCTTATGACCGAATATCCAGGCTGGGTTAAACTTGCTAGATCTAAAGGATTGATCTTACAAAAAATAGGAAGCAGAATGTAGTGAATTTGCTTTTTATTACTTTAGACGATCTGCAGAATACGGTAAATAAAAAAGCTCCTTCAGCCTAAGAAGGAGCTTCTTTAAATTAAGCAGATTGTCTCTTCGCTTTTTCAAGCAAACTAGCCAACACATGCGTACGATAAGATTCTAGTTTTCTGCCTTCGTAGTAACGAATACCTAATTTTTTTAATTCGCTTACATACCAACCTTTGCTTCCGAAATACATATAATCTCTCCCCTTCATGTTTGGTGTAGTTTATTTGTTCTGATTGTTACTTGGAGGTACGGGAAATAGGCGAAGAAAATGAATTTCGTGTGAAAATGGTTAACTTCGGTGCAAAAGACATATATACTAAAGGTAGTATATAACGAGGTGGAAAAGACGTGATTATAGAGAAGCACGAAATTCAAATTGACCAAATTACGAGCGGAAAGGTGAATATATTTACTTTCTACCGAAATAAAAAGCAAATTGACGATCCGTTTTTAAAATTGCAAGAACCATCGCTTACGGCAAACTACTTTTTCCATTTTCATTTGGATGCAGAAAGCCTTAGTCTTCTGCAGGAAGAGTTCCAGGGCGTATATCCGTACGACGGGAATGGAACCATTCACGACTGGACGGAAAAGATGAAAGATGAGCTAACGCGCCAAATTCAAGCTGGAGAGTGGAATCGGCGCGTGCGTCTTGGAAATCGCATTCTAGATGTGGTATTTACGTGGTGTGATGAAGATATGGAATGAAAAAGAAGCGGATGACGCTTCTTTTTTTAGCGCTGGAATAAAACAAGCTTTCCTGCTGAAGATGTGCAGCGATGTGTTTTTTCATACAATCCTTTTTCTCGTAAAATAGATTCACCCTTTGATTTCGCTTCTGTTTCTGTTGCGGCCTCGAATGATTCGTCTAATGCTTTTGAACCATCTTTTTCAAAGACTGTTAGAACGTATGCTCCCATGAAAAATCCCCTCCAAATTAAAATCAGAATCTTATAACTATTTTGTCATAAAACGATAGAATATGCAAAGAAATATGTGACATGATTGGTAATAAGTAAGATGGCTTTTGTATCTATTTTATTTTTGAAGAGGAAAGAGGGGCTATGATTTCATTCTAATTAATTTGTATATATATCGTTTCTTTTTATTTTCTTTCTCGGTATTAAATGGTACAAATAATGGATACATTTCGCTTTAATATGTAAGGAGAGGGAGGTGAATCCCCGTTTCCTTACATACAGCAAGTAAACACAAAGGCTGGTGGGATATTCCAGTTTGTTTTTTTAATTTCAATATTTGTAAAGAAAGATCGGAAAAATTGTTGTTTAAGACGTGTATATTGGAAAGTAATAAATTTTCCATTCTCTCCTAACAGTTCTTTTGTTACTTGTAATATCTTTTGAGAAGTATCCAGGGATAAACTGGTAAAGGGTAATCCTGAAACAATATAATCGACTTGAGGAATTTTATATTGCTGAATATATTTTTCCGTATATTCGGCAGAGTCATGAATAATGTACACATTTTTCATGTCTGCATATTTATTTTGAAGGATATCGTAAAATTGTTTATTGCTCTCAATGATTAGCAATAATGTGTCATTATGTTTATGTTGAATGAGCTGCTTTGTAAACACTCCGGTTCCTGGTCCATACTCAATAATGCATTTTGCTTGTCCAAAATTAATAGGAGATATCATTTGTTTTGCAAGTTGCTTAGAACTTGACAAGATTGCTCCTACAGTTCTTGGGTGTTTTATATATTCGCTTAAAAAATGTAGTATATGCATCGTTTTCTTCCTCTTTCCTTGTAGGATACAAGGTATACTCTACTAAAAAAACATTAAAATACGATGAGAACAATATAAGATATTCTTAATGTCCTCCTAAATACAAAAGAAAATCATCCGAAAAATAACTTTCATGTTTTTTACTTTTAAAAGAACTTTATTATGTTTTAAACATCTTTTTTATTTTTTTACACCGTCAGAGTAAAGAATCAGAATGTTGTAGCTACTACGTCCAAAAACGAGCAATTATGCAAAAGAAATATGTGATACATCGTGCTAAAATAAAACTAAGTATGACGGAGAAAGGGCGTTACATTGTGAAAGAAGTAAAGTTTATTCATGCGGCCGATTTACATTTAGATAGTCCGTTTAAAGGGATGGAAATGAATGTGCCAGCATCTGTTTGGGAAAGAATGAAGCAAAGTACGTTTCAGTCGTTTGAACGTATTATCGATAAAGCCATTCAAGAGCGTGTTGATTTTGTACTGCTTGCAGGGGATTTATATGATGCGGAAACGAGAAGTTTGCGTGCGCAGGTGTTTGTGAGGGAGCAGATGAAAAGGCTTGCGCAGTATGAGATTCCTGTGTATATGATTCATGGCAATCACGATCATTTAGGCGGAAGCTGGGCGGCAATTGAGTTTCCAGAGAATGTTCATGTGTTTACAGAGCCATATGTAGAAGAGAAGTCATTTTACAAAGATGGTGAACTTCTTGCATCGATTTATGGATTTAGTTACTTACAGCAAGCCGTAACCGATAATATGACGGCGCAGTATGCAAAAATGAGCGACGCGCCTTTTCATATTGGGATGCTTCACGGAAGTGTGGAAGGCGGCGATGCGGAGCATAATCGTTATGCACCGTTTCAAATTCGTGAGCTGAAAGAAAAACAGTTTGATTACTGGGCTCTTGGCCATATACATAAGCGCGAAATTTTAGCAGAAGAACCATATATTGTTTACCCAGGGAATATACAAGGGCGTCATCGAAAGGAAACGGGAGAGAAAGGAGCGTACCTTGTTGAGATAACAGAGCAAGGTACGAATTGTTCCTTTTTCGGTGTGGCGGATGTTATTTGGGGAGAAATAGAAATTCGTATCGATGAACTAGAAAACGTTGATGATCTTATGACAGCTTGTACGGAAGCGATCAATGAGCGGCGCAAAGCTGAGGAAGGAACGTTTTTGACAGTTTTGTTTACAGGGCAAGGACCGTTGTCTCCTTATTTACGTGATGAAAAGCGAGTGGAAGAGATTTTTCATATTTTAGCAGCGGGGGAAGAGCGAAGAGATTTTGTGTATGTCATCAAGTGGAAGAATGAGACGATTTCATTTGCGGAAATCGAGCGGTTAAAAGAGGAGAATCATTTTGTTGGTAATGTCCTGCAAGAGTTAGAATCATTTACGAATATGGATGCGGTGCTTCGAACGATTTGGTCATCTCCTGTTGCCCGTAATGTCATTGAGTCTTTTTCAGAAGAGGAGAAAGCAGAGATTCAAAAGGAAGCAGAAAATATTATATTAGAGCAATTATTCCAGCAAGAGAGGGATAAAAAATGAGAATTGAAAAACTCCATATTTATGGCTATGGAAAATTAGAAAATGTGGAAATAGATCTTTCATTGCTGACGGTGTTGTATGGTGAAAATGAAGCGGGGAAATCGACGATTCGTTCATTTATGAAGAGTATTTTATTCGGATTTCCTACGAGAGGACAAAAGCGTTATGAACCGAAAGAAGGCGGGAAATATGGCGGTGCGATAACGGTGATGACGAAGCAGTATGGACGCCTGAAAATCGAGCGTCTTCCGAAAACAGCTGCTGGGGAAGTAACGGTTTACTTTGAAGATGGAACAACAGGCGGCGAAGAAGTTTTACAAGATATCGTAAGCGGGATGAATGAGAGCTTGTTTGATTCTATCTTTTCATTTGATATGCATGGTTTGCAAAATATTCATCAGCTCGGTGAAGCGGATATTGGCAATTATTTATTTTCAGCAAGTGCAGTTGGAAGTGATGCATTATTACAGTTAGATAAAAAGCTGGAAAAAGAAATGGACCAGCGCTTTAAACCGAATGGCCGTAAGCCTGAAATTAATGTATCACTGCAAGAAATGAAGAAGCTTCAGGAGAAACTTAGCGAGTGGCAAGGAAAGATTGGTACGTATGAAAAACAAGTGAAGCAGCTAAAGGAAAGCGAAGAGCGGCTTCTTCATATTCGCACTGAAAAAGAGCTGGCAGAGCAGCGAAAGCAAGACTATGAAATTTTATCGGCGCTTGAGCCTCTTGTAATTGAAAAACGAGCTTATGAAAAGTTATTAGAAGAGCAGGAAGGACATTTTCCTGTTCGAGGTGCAGCGCGTTATGAAACGATAAAAGCAAAGATTGAACCGCTTGGTGTCCAGCTAGATACGCTTCAGAAAAAGATGGAGATAGTGCAACCGGAAGTGGATGCGCTTGAAATAGAAGAAGCGCTTCTGCAAAAAGAAAGCTATGTAGAAGAACTTCGCATGCAGCATATGTCATATGAAAATGCGCGTCAAGAAATGCGTGATATTACTGGAAGTATTGGTAATATAAAAGACGAAATAGAAGAATTGCAGCATCAAATTGGTACTCGTTTTGAAAAAGAAAGTGTTCTGTCCTTTGATACAAGCCTTGCGGTAAAAGAATTGATTACGCAAACTGTGCAAAAAGCAAGGGAGTTAGAAACGCGAAAAGAACAGCTGGATGACCGTTTTAAAGCAGCCCAAGAGCAATTAGAAGAACAAGAAGAGAATATAAGGCACATTCAAAAACAAATGTTATCAGATGAAGAAAGACAGGCATTTGCCGAAAAGGAAAAAACGTTTCAAGATAAGGGCTTTGTTGGTACAGGTGTTGAGCGGATTCAGCATAAATATGAAGAAAGAACGAAAGCCGCGCAGCAAAAGAAAAAGCGTTGGCAGAGAATTTGTCTTCTTTTGTTACTTATGAATACAGGGATTTTGCTGACGAGTTTATTTTTAGATAACCGCGCTTTGTTATTTACAAGTGTTATCGTTTTTGTTCTCATTGTACTGTCGCTTGTTTTGTATAAAGATTCTTCTACTGATGGTTTGCAAGCGGAACTGCTTACATTACAGCAGAGCGCTGGAGGACGTCAAAGCGAAGAGGCACTGTCCATTCGCTATCAATTAGAAAAAGATGAAGAGATGCGCAAAGTATTTGAGCGAGAGTCTTATAAATTGCAGCAGATGGAAAGAAGTTATGATAAAGTTGTTTCGGCATATGAAGAATGGGAGAGAGATACGTTTCGTATAGCGGAGCGCGTAGATGTATACAAGGGGCAATATTTATTTCCAAGCTTTTATACACATGCACACGTATTATCGGCGTTTGAACGTATTGAAAAAATACAGCAATTATATCGTGAATTAGGGAAACAATTAGAGCGAAAAGATGCATTATATGAAATGATTTCTCAGTTTGAACATAAACTAGAGAATGTTATGAAAGATACAGGCTTTGATACCCTTCATATGATTCGTGATCGCATTCAGCAGGAAAAAGAAAAGAGACAGCTATATAAGCAGTTGCAGGAAAAGCTTGCTGAGTGGCAGGAAGAATATGAATTATTACAGCACCAAATGAAGCAGCTTCTGTTAGAAAGAGATGGACTATGGAAAATGGCAGGAGTTTTGGATGAAGAAATGTTTTTAGAAGCAGGGGTGCAGGCTGAAAAGCGTGAAGATGCAGAGAAACAAGTGCAGCGCTTATTACCGCAGATTGATATGCTAGAGCAGCGTTTAACAAGATTATCATTAGCTGAGAACTATCAGGCAGAAGGCTATGAAGAGAAGCTGAAGCAAGAAGCGCAGCGTATACAAGGTTTTCTCTCTAAAGAGAAGGAACTAACTGAGCGTATCGCGGAGCACCGCGTAGAAATTGCGAATTTAGAAGAAGGTAGTACGTACGGTGATTTACTACATGAATGGGAAATGAAAAAATCGCATGTGCGCGAACAAGTGAAAAAGTGGGCAGCGTATGCAGCGGCAAAAACGGTGCTAACAAAAACGAAGCAATATTACCATGAAGTACAACTGCCGCGTATTTTACAAAAATCGGAAGAGTATTTTGTATACTTAACAGGTGAGAAGTACAGTAAGATTTTTTCACCGTCAGAAACAGAGCCATTTATCGTTGAACGCAGCGATGGTATTCGTTTTTACAGTCATGAGCTAAGTCAGGCGACAGCGGAGCAGTTGTATTTATCACTAAGATTTGCACTTGCTCATACGTTTGAGCATAATTATCCCTTTATTATTGATGATAGCTTTGTGCATTTTGATGCAATAAGAACAGAACGAACAACCCAGCTAATTAAAGAGATTGCGAAGGATAGACAGGTTATCTTCTTTACATGTCATGCGCATTTATTATCGTTCTTTACAGAAAAACAGATGATAAAATTACCGCGTGGACATAAAGAAAATCAGGTGTAGTGTGCTATACTAAAAGTACTTAAGTTGGTGGAGGAATCAGGATGAAAAAGAAAATTGCAGAGTATGAAGTTGGTGAACAAGTCGATATCTTCTTGTTAATTAAGACAGCGACAAAAGGAATCGCGAGTAATGGGAAGCCGTTTTTAACAGTAATCTTACAGGACCAGAGCGGCGATATTGAAGCGAAGCTATGGGACGTATCACCAGAAGTGGAGAAGCAATATGTAGCAGAAACGATTGTGAAAGTAGCTGGGGATATCCAAAATTATAAAGGACGCATTCAACTGCGTGTGAAACAAATTCGTGTTGCGAATGCGAATGAAGTGACAGATATCTCAGACTTTGTAGAAAAAGCACCAGTGAAAAAAGAAGATATGGTGGAAAAGATTACACAGTACATATTTGAAATGAGAAACTCGAACATTCAGCGTTTGACAAGACACTTATTAAATAAACATCAAAATGAATTTTTAGATTATCCAGCAGCAACGAAAAATCATCATGAGTTCGTATCAGGACTTGCTTACCACGTTGTATCCATGCTTGATTTAGCGAAAGCAATTTCTACGCTGTATCCATCTTTAGACAAAGATTTACTGTATGCAGGTGTTATTTTACATGACCTTGGTAAAGTAATCGAATTGTCTGGCCCAATTTCAACAACGTATACGTTAGAAGGAAATCTGCTTGGTCATATTTCCATCATGGTAAACGAAATTGGAAAAGCGGCAGATGAGTTAAAAATTGAAGGCGAAGAAGTATTAATTCTTCAGCACATCGTTTTATCTCATCATGGAAAAGCGGAATGGGGTAGTCCAAAACCACCATTAGTAAAAGAAGCAGAAATTCTGCATTACATCGATAATTTAGATGCGAAGATGAACATGATGGATCGTGCCCTTGGACGCACAAAACCAGGTGAATACACAGAGCGTGTCTTTGCGCTTGATAATCGTTCATTCTATAAGCCTTCTTTTCATAACTAAATAAAATCTTATAAGGCAAGTGGTTTTAGTGTATAGCTGAGATCACTTGCCTTTGTTATTTTTAAAAATCATTGTAATGATTGATAGATGTACGGACATATTGTTTGGAAAATAAAGACTATCGTATCGCAACCCACGATTTCAATTATATAAATGCATGTTAATTTTTCGACATCCAAGTTGCTGCTATGCAGAATACAACATGACCTCTTTGTTCACATAACGTTCAATTGTTTTGTGTAACCAAATATTATATAATTATAATAAAATTGGAAAAAATGAGCTATTATAACATAACTCCTGAGAAATTAGGAGTTTTTGCTATATAACTATCATGATTTGAAAATACAATAGGAATTTACGAATTAAAAATGATAACAACATTCCACATATTCAGCGTTGTCGTATAGTTCATTTGGATAATTTCCTATATTACTGAATTTACATATGAATTTTATATAAATCCATTTTAATGTTTCGACATCTAAATCCCTGCTATGCAGAATAAAAAGTAACCTACACTCGTTTGCTCATTCTGTTTTTACTTCGCATGAGGCAGAAAAAGGCCCTGCCCGCTTTAAAATG
>NZ_JBALQK010000232.1:0-3174 GCF_036965845.1 Bacillus sp. JJ1127
ATCGTATCTTATGCTGCAAGTCCAAACAATTGATGGATGAATTCTTTCTGATTTTGGACAGACTGATTCTTTAAATCAATCTGTCTCTTTTTCATCATATGCATGACTTCCACACCACTCAATATGGCGGTTGCTGTTTGAAATGATTTGAACTCCAGCATAGAGCGTACTCGTTTCTTAATAAAACGATGATCTTGTTCCACAATGTTATTCAGATATTTTATCTGCCTGATTTGGATGCCTGGTGGCATCTTTTTTTCTTCCTTCAATTTTTCTATGGCTATTGGATAAGCTGGATTTTTATCAACTGTAATCACACGAGGTTTAGAGGCATGTAAAGACCGCAAAGCTTTCTTGAAGAATCGCTTTGCAGCCTTATGATTTCTGGATTTACTCAGATAAAAGTCAATGGTGTTTCCTTTAGAATCTACCGCACGATATAAATACATCCATTGCCCTTTTACTTTTATGTACGTTTCATCCACCCTCCATGAGTCATTCGTTTGTTTGAGATGACGTCGAATTCGCTTGTCTAACTCCGGACTATATTGATGTACCCACCGCATAATCGTTGTATGAGCCAAAGATAACCCACGTTCCTCCATTATTCCCACTAAATCACGAAAACTTAAATTGTACCGCAGGTACCAACGTACAGTTAATAAGATAATGTCTGGTTGATAATGTTTCCATTTGAATAAATTTTGCTTTTCCATACTGATCACGTCCTTTTTTAGAATATTAGTATCAGTATGTCCAAGTTTGATAGATTTTTTGCACCAGAACCTGCTTTGGCAACTTCATCTAGCATACGGTGAAGATTTTTATCCGAACCTTCACAAACTATATCGAGAGTTACCAGAAAATCAACTTCCAAAAACAGATGAAGAGAAAATACAAGCTTTTATTTATAATACATCAAAAGTAGCGAAACAAAATTTGCTTCCGTTCTTTGATCAGTGGGGATTGAAAGCATTGGAAGAAACACGACAAAAAATCGAAGCTTTGAATAATCCAAAATTAGTTGCTCCTATTTGGGAAGGAACAGACACTAGACATGTTTCATTAGATACATTACCTAAAAAAGACATGAAAGTAATTGCAAACAGTGAGGAATTAGGTCGTGAACCTGCTAGTAATGCGATTGATGGGAACCCATATACAATATGGCATAATAAATGGGGTCAAGAAAACCGATACCAGTATCCATATAATCTAACGCTTGACCTTGGTAATACTCATACAATTAAACAATTAGCATATCTTCCAAGACAAGATAACTATGAAAATGGTCGTATTTTAAACTACAACATTTACACAAGTACAAATGGCGTTGACTATCAAAAAGTAGCTTCTGGAACCTGGGAAAACAGCAAGAAGCAACAAATTGCAACATTTGATCCCGTAACTGCTAAATATGTGAAATTAGAGGTAGTAAACGGAATAAATGGATATGCCTCAGCCGCAGAAGTAGATATTTTAGGCTATTAATCTACCTCTAAGATAAAAAAACGTTATCCTTTCTATAGACTTATAGGAAAGGATGGCGTTTTTTTGTATTTAAAGGTATTAAAATCTCTTAAGTTGAGCGCCATGTATAGGCTACACTGAACTAGACAAAAAAATTAAGGTCAAGTAGACTACAACTAATATATTTGAGGAGAATCTACTATGACGAAAAATAAAAGAGGCAGAAGAACCTTTACAGCGGAATTTAAGCACCAAATGGTTCAACTGTATCAAAATGGTAAACCAAGGAAAGACATCATTAAAGAATACGAATTAACACCATCATCATTGGATCGGTGGATCAATCAAAATCATACGTCTGGCTCGTTTAAAGAGAAAGATAATAAGACCGCTGAACAACTAGAATTGGAAGCGTTGAGAAAACAAAACCAACAACTTCTTATGGAAAATGATATTTTAAAGCAAGCAGCGCTGATACTAGGACGAAAGTAAAAGTAGAGCTAAAAAAGTTAGGATATGTGATTTCACGTCGCCGTATTGGACGAATCATGAAGAACCACGGTTTAGTATCTAACTATACAATTGCACAATTTAAGCCGAAGAGAGTTAGCTGTAACGAAGAAAACATTTCAAACAACCTCAATCGTCAGTTCAACCAAAAAGAAGAATTAGCTGTAGTCGTAAGTGATTTAACATACGTCCGTGTGAACAAAAAGTGGAATTACGTATGTTTATTAGTCGATCTCTTTAATCGAGAAATCATAGGACATAGCGTAGGCAAAAAGAAAGATGCCAAGCTTGTTTCACAAGCTTTCGCAACGGTGAAAACAAACCTGAATCGGATTACCTTATTTCATACAGATCGAGGAAATGAGTTCAAAAACAAGCTGATTCATGACACGTTAGAGACCTTCAAAATCAAGCGTTCATTAAGTGCGAAAGGTTGCCCATACGATAATGCCGTAGCGGAAGCAACCTACAAAATCTTTAAAACAGAGTTCGTTCGCGGTCGTCATTTCGCAAGTTTAGAAGAATTGACCTTAGAATTGAACGATTACGTAAACTGGTTTAACAATGTTAGAATCCATGGAACACTGGGCTATTTGAGTCCTGTTCAGTACAGGCAGGAACACCTTAAAAAAATTGTCTAGTTTCGTGTTGACATACCACCATGTAAGGTGACCCCTAATAGAGAGTTTTCACAATAAACTAATTCCTGAAGATAAAAGAACATCCGCCAAATTGGCGGATGTTCTTTTATTTCCCTCGATGTTTTGCTTTCCGTTTTTGAATTTTCAATTGTCTTTTTTGTTCTTTTAATTCTTCTTTCATTTGACGTGTAATACATTTCTTCATTTTCTTTTTTTGTTCTAATTCTATTCTCAATGCTTCATAAGATTTGTTAGAAACTCCCTGATTTTTCATTTCTTTGGCTGCTAGTCTTATCAATCTTTTAGGATTGATAGTCTTATTTTTTCTTTTATCAATAGAGTTTTTAACACCTGATGTACTATTTAATAACGGAATCATATCATGAAAAATAAAATCCAGTATTTCACTATCTTTTGGTTCTGATCCAAAAGTACGTTTACATACCTTCAACTTATTATTTTCTATCATTTCAACTATTCCAATCCAAAATTGTCCATCAAAATAAATCGTAAGTTTCATTGAAAATCCCCCTTTTTATTACATGAGTGATGG
>NZ_JBALQK010000233.1:0-2366 GCF_036965845.1 Bacillus sp. JJ1127
ATATACATTTATAAATATATATAGTCCATTACTTTTTTATTTATAAAGGAATAGTTAAAAAATCTATTTTGTATCACTGATGGTGTACAACATTCTTATAATGGTGAGTAGCCCTTTCAAGATTTAGAGGGGTATAAAGGATAAAAAAATCCTTCGTTTGCCCTTAAAGATGTAAGATTTACATAGACATGGCACTTTTACTTATTATGTAAGTGATCTATACTAGGATACATAAATTTTAAAATTGGAGCGAGTAAACACGACATGGAGCTGAGAAAAGTAGAGGAAAACATTGAAGTAAAAAAAGAAGAACTCTTAATGCTTGTTTCGACTTATGGCTTTCAACATGAAAAAGTACTTGAAGTGAGTCAAGAAATAGACAAGTTAATAAATTGGATCATGTTATTGAAATAAAGAGCCCTTAATTGTTGTTTTACTTAAAAGTTTTTGGTTGTAACGAAGTTAAATAGTATGAACCTCGTTTTAGAATTCATCAAGATATAATTTGTTTTATTGCATAGAGGCTATATTGCAATGAAATAGAGAGAAAATCTTTCAGATAGAAAGTTAAGAGTTGCCCTATTGCAGTTATTCCTTTTGCCTAATCACCAAGTACATCATAATCAACCTGAAATGTGTTCGTATATATTATATATTGTCTAATTTTTTACAGACTGTGCAAGCTACTAGTCGAGAAAGCTAACTTTTGGGTATAATAATAAAGAAATTTATCAATTTATAGCATCGGTTAGGAGCTCAGTAGACATGAAAACAGTTGTTGTCGTAGGTGGAGGTATTACGGGACTCTCTACTATGTTTTACTTAGAAAGATTAAAAAAGGATTACAACGTAGATTTAAAATTGATCCTTGTAGAAAAAGAAGAATATTTAGGTGGGAAAATTCACAGTGTGAAAGAAAATGATTTTATTATGGAAACAGGAGCAGATTCAATTGTTGCCCGAAATGAAAATGTGATGCCCCTTGTAAAAGAACTGAATCTAGAAGACGATATGGTATATAACGAAACTGGTATTTCTTACATTTATTCAGAGGATGCGTTACATCCTATTCCTGCTGATACAGTATTTGGAATCCCTACAAGTGTAGAGTCGTTGTTTAACAGTACGTTAGTTTCAACGAAAGGGAAAATTATTGCACTGAAAGATTTTATTACTAAAAACAAAGGTTTTACGAAAGATACATCGCTTGCTTTATTTTTAGAAAGTTTTTTAGGAAAAGAGTTAGTTGAGAAGCAAATTTCTCCTGTTCTTTCAGGGGTGTATTCTGGTAAATTAAATGAACTTACAATGGCATCTACATTACCATATTTACTTGACTATAAAAATAAATATGGCAGTATTATTAAAGGATTTGAAGTGAATAAAAAACAATTCCAGACAGCTGGAAATAAAAAGTTTTTATCGTTCAAAGGAGGACTCTCTACGATTATTAATCGGTTAGAAGAGGTGTTGACTGAGACCGAAATAAGAAAAGGAGTAACAACGACGAATGTAAGTAGGATCGGTAATGAGTATGAAGTTTCTTTTTCGAATCAAGAGATAATAAAGGCGGATTATGTTGTTTTAGCTGCTCCTCACGATATTGCACAAACAGTATTAAATTCTACCCAATTAAACAGTGATTTCAATAAATTCAAAAATTCATCTCTTATTAGTATTTACTTAGGATTTGAAATACCTGATAATCAATTACCGGCAGATGGAACAGGCTTTATTGTTTCAGAAAATGGTCATTTATATTGTGATGCTTGTACATGGACAAGTAGGAAATGGAAGCATACATCAGATAAACAAAACTTATTAGTAAGAATGTTTTATAAAAGTTCAAATCCAGCGTATGAAAAGATTAAAAATAACAGTAAAGAAGAATTCATTCAAGTTGCTTTATCTGATATTAAAAAAAGTCTTGGAATTCAGGGCGAACCGCAGATTGTTGAAGTTACAAACTGGAAAGACTTAATGCCGAATTATCATTTAGAACATAATCAGGCAGTTCAATCTTTGAATGAGAAATTGTCAGCTGTTTTTCCAAATGTTTACTTAGCTGGAGCTTCATATTATGGTGTAGGCATTGGAGCTTGCATAGGGAATGGAAAGAATACGGCAGATAAGATTATGAAAACATTACATAATTGTTCGGAGTAATGCAATCTTTATATTTTTGATGAAATCCTCCTCTAGTATAAGAGGGGGATTTCGTACGTTGTTGCACCTATATAAATCCATTTTAATTTTTCGACATCTAAATCTCTGCTATGCAGAATAAAAAGGAACCTCCACTCGTTTGTTCTTTCTGTTTTTACTTCGCATGTGGCAGAAAAAGGACCCGACCGTTTCTATGCATG
>NZ_JBALQK010000233.1:2404-3179 GCF_036965845.1 Bacillus sp. JJ1127
TTCTATGCATGAATAGATGCTCTCTCCCACCCAAAAAGAGGGGGGACGTCAGTTTTTTAATTGATGTATATATATTACTATTTAACTTTGATTAATGTTTCTACACGTGTAGTCTTATTTTCTTTAATTGTCAAAATAACATTTCCAGCTTCTTTAAATGAGTAAGGAGAAATTCGATACACTTCTTTTATTTTATATTTTTTATCGATTTCTGTTGTTGATGTATTTGTTATTAAAGATATGTTAGGCTTCCAAGTTTCTTTTTTTCCAGAAGGATAGTTTATTATAATCTGAGGATTTTTTAAATGAAGTGATTCCCAAGTAACAAAATACAGTTCAGTTTCGGTTTCTTTTTTTATTAATTGTTCGGAGAAATAGCCGAATTCTCCAATATTACCTAAAACAGTATACGGTTTGTTGCCTAACTTAATGTCTAAAAAGGCGGGCTGATAAGTAGCTGCATGATAAATGCCGTAAGAAAGTGACAAGACGGAGGCAACTACAAGTCCAATTATAAATTTCTTTAGGCTGTTTCCTTTGAAACTAGTCATCATAGCGGAATTTGGTGCAAATTTTTGCGCGAATAAAAAGAGAAGCAAAATGAATAAGAGTGAACAACCTATGAAAATATACATGCTTCTTATGCACCTCCATTTAAATTATATATATTCATTTTGATTTTCCAACATATAAGAGTCGCGGCTATGAAGAACAAAAGGTGACCGGCACTCGTTTTCTCTCTTTGTTTTCACTCGGCATGGGGCAGGAAAAGGAT
>NZ_JBALQK010000233.1:3342-3807 GCF_036965845.1 Bacillus sp. JJ1127
TTTAACATAAATATCCAATGGTAAATTGATGTTTAGAGGGATTTAGAGTGATTAGATTGAATATTTGAATTAATATATAAAGATTGGAGTGATACGAATGCTAAATTTAAAACATACATTCATATTTGAAATTGAGGTAATAGATGGATAAAGGGAGGAACTTCAATTGTTACGTACGTTTGAAACGACACAAAAATTATTTGATGACTGGGCAAAAACTTATGATGAAAATGTAAAGGAAGCAGATGGTCCGTTATATGGATATAATCATAGTTTATGTGAAGCAAAGGAAATGATTCATATAAATGAGCAGCAGAAAATTATTGATATTGGAATTGGTACAGGAGCGTTTGCACCATTAATAAGTGTTAATGATAGTCATGTATTTGGAATCGATTTGTCCGAAAAAATGTTAGAACAGTGTAATGTGAAATATCCTCAGTATCAAGTCAACTACCCACCACT
>NZ_JBALQK010000234.1:0-3861 GCF_036965845.1 Bacillus sp. JJ1127
CATAGCAGGGAGTTAGATGCCGAAAAATTAAAATGGATGTATATAGCATTTTTTAACAAATTGGTTTGGATGATTTGTCCATGTGTATAGTATAGAATATTTGTTTATGAAAATGGAATTATTACTGTCCATAACAGCCTGTTTTTTTACTTATTACGAACATTGGTGGAAATTTTTATTATGTTGGTGCCTCAAACCCTTTAAAATAAACAAAAAACTCCTCTTGTGAGGAGCGTTTTTGTTTATTTTAAAGAAAGTAATCGTTTGAATAAAATATTATTTTCAAGGTGCACGTGCTGAAATAAATCAGATTCAAAATCTTCTAGACGATTATAGACCATACGATATGTGCGGCATGCATGTTCTGGAGGAGTAAAATCATTTGTAATGATTCGTAATTCTTTTATAAGATCGCCAGCTTTATCATGCTCTTGTTCTAATTCTTCAAGTCTTTCAATTGCCAAAACTAAATTTTCTTCAGTCGGATTTTGCTCGTATGTTTTGATGAGTGGGAATACAAGAGCTTCTTCTTTCATTATATGTTGTTCAAGTTCTAATTTTAGTTCATGAAAAAGTCGATGAACGATACTTAAATGCGACTCTGTTTGACCATGTACGCGAAAAACCTTTGTTACATATGGACTAAGTTGTGGTAATTCTTCTTGAATAAAGCGATGATGTTTTTCAATAATATGATCAATTAGTGTAGAAAGATTAACTTCACTCCAGTTTGTAGATTCATTATTGTTCGATTTATATAAAGTGTACTGTTGGTTTAATATTTTTAAAAGTTCGTCAGATGAAATTTCTTTTGTTTGTGTTGCTACTTCAATTGTTTTGTCTCCTCCACAACAAAAATCAATGCGGTACTTTTTAAACAAGTCACTCGATTGTGGAAAAACAGTAACAATTTCACCTACAATAGATGTCTTAGTAAAAGGTATAGTCATATAAATCACTCCTCTGTTATTCGTATGTTTTAAGCATAATGGCTTAGGAAAGAGGGGGAAGTGATTATAATCACAAATATAATGGAGAATTCATGAATGTTTTGTCCATGATGGGAGAAATTTTTCAGCTTGGAAAGTAGTGGTGATCATCTTTCTTTTGAAAAACATATTGAATAAATTCATCTGAATTTTCAGTAATAAACAAAAAAGGGTTGTAGGTACTCATGGTATAATAAATTAAGGCGGTGAGGAAATGAAGCATAAAATGGGGCTATATAACGAGCCTTTTCAATCTATCCAATCTGGAAAAAAAGTATTTGAAGTACGCTTATATGATAAGAAACGTCAGAATATACAAAAAGACGATGAGATTGAATTTACAAATCTAACAACAAAAGAAACAATTTGCGTAAAGGTAACGGAGTTGAAATGCTATACAACATTTCAGCAGATGTATGAAGAGATTGATAAAGAGTTGCTGGGCTGCGCAAACTGGAGTTTAGAAGAGATGCTAGCAAGTACATATGAAATATACACAAAAGAACAAGAGCAAAAGTGGGGAACAATTGCTATTGGGATTGAAGTCATAGCATGATTCGAAATCGTGGTGCAGCTCTTATTATACAGGAGGAAAAGATTGCTCTTATAAAACGTATTCGAAACCATGAAGTGTACTTTGTATTTCCAGGTGGAGGAATTGAAGAAGATGAAACACCTGAAGAGGCAACGATACGTGAAGTTTATGAAGAACTAGGAGTGCATATTGAAATTGAAAGACTCGTTACAACGGATGAATATCATGGATTGCAGTTCTTCTACAAAGCCCGTATTATGGACGGTGTTTTCGGTAGCGGTAAAGCAGAAGAATTTACGAAGACGGACAGGGGACAATACGTTCCGATATGGGTCTCGATGAAAGAGCTATTAAATTTGAATATAAAGTCCTATAAAGTGGCAGAATGTATCGTTCATTGTTATAAAAAAGAGAGGTCTGACAACATACAATAAAAACCATTGACATAGCCTTCTGATTTCAGTATTGTATTCAGGTATGTGTTCAAAATCAGGAGGTTTTTATGAGTAATCAAACTACACATCATGTAAAAATGACAACAGCAGATCCATCTGGAATTGGTCTATTTGGATTAGCAATGGTAACACTTGTAGCATCAACACAAAAGTTAGGTTTAACAGATGGTGTTTCACTTGTATTGCCATGGGCAATCTTTTTAGGAGGATTTGCACAACTCTTTGCATGCATTCACGATGCAAAGCATAACAATACGTTCGGTACAACTGCTTTCGGTGCGTATGGCCTATTTTGGTTAGGTGTTGGAACGTCTTGGTTAATTCAACTTGGAGTATTTGGTGAAAAATTAGCACAATCTGCAGATCCAAAGCAACTTGGTGTAGCCTTTATTGGATACCTAATCTTTACGATCTTCATGACAATTGGCGCAATGGAAACACATAAAGTATTATTTATGATTTTTGTCCTTATTGATTTCTTATTTATCGGTCTTTCATTAAGTACTTTAGGTGTTATGCCACATGCAATGCATAATGTAGCAGCATACTCTGAATTATGTATCTCACTATTATCTTTCTATGGTTCAGCAGCTGCAGTGTTAAATACACATTTTGGAAAAGTTGTATTACCAGTAGGGAAACCATTTGGTATTTTTAAAAAATAAGATAAAAAGCACGAATGATTCATCGAATCATTCGTGCTTTTTTCAATTGTGAAAGTAAGGCTAACAAAAGTGTACGTTTAACCATCTTTATTTGTTAAGAGCTATAGCGGTTGGTCCAACTACTTTAGCGATTTTTTCTGAACTTGCTGGATTCCCATCGATGGTCACATGTACTTTTTGATTTTGGTTAGCAGTTACAACCCAAGCGCTCGGTAAATATCGAGATTGATGAGATAAGGTAGAAGGAATATTTAAAATATCTCCTAGTGCATATAATGTCGCGGATGAACCACCATCCATTGCCATCGCGTTTACTGCACCTTTTTCATAGAGAATGTCTTGGCAGTCTCTTAAAGAAGCCCCGATACTATGTGTCTGTCTTCCGTCTATGATGAAAAACATAATAGATCCATCCTTTTTCTGGGCCATAATACTTCGAGGACCATATCCCCATCCACCATCATTTGTAATCATTTTTTTTCCATTTACAATAAGTTGTGGCATGAACCCAGCTGCAGAAACAACATTTTTATTTAATAATTGTTCAGCAGAATAATCCCCTGTAACCATTTGACCGTATTTTGTCAGTCCAGTAATGAGAGTTGGAGTGTTGATATCCTTTGGTGTATTGATGACTTGACCATTTTCAATAACAATACCAATACCGGTTTTACCACCACCATGACCGGTTTCATCCCAAAAGCCACTTGCATTTACAGCAGCTAACGCATGGTTACGCTTAGCCATTACATAAATTTTCTCACCCACATCTTTTCCTTGTGAACCTTTTTGTGTTACAAGTTTTACGTTTAATGGATTGCTAATTGTCATCAATTTTCCTTCAAAATAATGATCGCTATATTTCTTTTTAATTGTTTCAATTGAGACATTAAGCGGTAAATGCTTTCTCCTTTCCAACTCTTGTTTTGAAAGTTTTAAGGAATTGGAAAACGCACTATTTTCCCATTTTGGATTTGTAATGGATTGCGAAATATCGTTTAACTCTTTATCGGACAACAATGTGATTTTTGCATACTGCGGATGTTGTGAAGTTAAAATACTTTCAGCAGCAATTACACGTAATTTATGTCCGTATGAAGTGCCAAATAAAATGACAGCACCTATTACTAACAACAACAATACCAAAATGGAGGATACTTTAAAAAATTTAATAAAATATTTCTTCATCGTAAAGACCCCTCATTATTTAAATTTGA
>NZ_JBALQK010000235.1:0-305 GCF_036965845.1 Bacillus sp. JJ1127
AATACATTTAGACTTTGACCTCTTTTGTAATTCCTTGTAAAACACATACATAGAAAGGTATTTCAGGATAAATATAGAAATGGCATACCTTCTAGCTTTTAAAAGACTAAAGCTCAACTTTTTTATGTTTTAAGAGGGGGAAAGGGAGAACAATATGAAGAATTTAAAAGGAAGTACAGGTAAAATTTTATTAGCGTCTAGTTTGGCATTTTCTATGTCAGCATGTAGTTTTGGTGACAAAGAGAAAACAAATGCTGAATCTAGTAAACAAGAAAATAACAATAATAACAACGGTAATTCGAACA
>NZ_JBALQK010000235.1:414-18749 GCF_036965845.1 Bacillus sp. JJ1127
TAACAATAATAATGGTAATGGTAATTCAAACAATAATAACAATAGCAATAACAACAGTAATAACAATCAACAGCAATCTAATCAAAATCAAGGGAAACCAGCTAACAGTGTAACTTTAGAACAACATGGAGTTATAGTAACGGTGCACACAATAGAACAAGCGGAGGACATTGTACGTGTTAAATATACAGTCAATAATACTACAGATATACCTGTATCCGCTGGTGCTCCTGGTGCAAAAATTGAACAAAACGGTAAAAGTACAATGCCGACTTCATTTAAAGGAAATTGGGATCAGAGGGGCATTGTAGCTCCACATACGAGTGTAGATGGAACAAATCTCTATACTTTACCAAATATACCAAATGAATTTGATTTTAAAATTACTCCAACGTTTCAAGATGATTCAAAAATAAATTTAATTCAGCCATTTATTTTAAGAGTAAAAATGAAATGATTCAATATTCAATAAAAAAAGCTGCCTTCATATAAAGGCAGCTTTTTTTATCCTATCTATTAAAAATCAAATACGAAATCATCATCTGATAGTTTTTCAACATTTGTTGCTTTTACATAACCATTTCCTTTTACAGAGAAGAAATCATGGTTTTTCGTATCTGTACGTAAACCGTTTAATACGATTGGATTAATTTCTTCCTCTTCAAATTGTGGTTCTAATCCTAAGTTCATAAGCCCTTTATTCGCATTGTAACGAACAAAGCGATTTACTTCTTCAACAAGTCCAATAGATGTATAAATTTCTTCTGTATATACAGTTTCAATTTCATACAGTTCCATTAATAACTCTTGTGTTTCTTTTTGCACCTCTTGTTGCTCTTCTGCAGAAAGTTCCGCAAATGTTTGTTGTGCTAAAAGGCCGACGAATACGCCATGAATTGACTCGTCACGAATTATTAAGTTAATAATTTCCCCACTTGCAGTCAACTTTCCTTGTCCTGCTAAATATAGTGGATAGAAGAATCCACTGTAGAACAAATAACTTTCTAAGAATACGCTAGCTACCATAGCCATATATAATTCTTTTTTCGTTACTTGTGGCTTTAATAGTTTGCGATAATACCCTGTAATAATTCCTGCTTTTTTCTCAAGTAATGGATGACTATCTACCCATTCAAAAATCTCATCAATTTCTTCTTCTGTTGCGAGTGTCGTAAAGATATGACTATAACTTTTCGCATGTACTTCTTCCATCGCTCCCATGAAAGCTAGTACACTTTTCGCCTGTAAATTCTCAAGATGAACAAGTACAAGTGGCATCCCTTCGCCGCCCTGCTTTGTATCTAGAAGTGTTAAACCACCTAATACACGCTTATAAGCAATTTGCTCTTCTTTTGATAATTGCACCCAAGTATTTTTGTCAGAAGATACTGCGATTTCTTCTTCTGTCCAAAATTGAGCGATGTTTTGCTTCCAAAACATTAAACTAAAATCATCTTCTTTTTTATTCCAGTTTACCGCGCGCATTAAATCGCCCCTTCTCTTTATAATTAAGCTCTTCTAGCTTATGGTTAAACTTTCATTCCATGATAAAAACTTAACCACAAGCTAGA
Organism: Bacillus sp. JJ1127; assembly: GCF_036965845.1. NCBI lineage: Bacteria > Bacillati > Bacillota > Bacilli > Caryophanales > Bacillaceae > Bacillus > Bacillus sp. JJ1127. The sequence goes on from NZ_JBALQK010000235.1 coordinate 1,986, forward strand.
CATCTTAAAATTTACAACTAAGCATGAGCAGGGTCAGAAAACCCTGCTCATGATGTCTCACTCTTAATTTTGTATATTAGTCACTTATAGTTTCATCAAACAGTACAAGCTACACACTCTTCCACGCTTAATTTACGTGTTCTTGTATAATACAGGCTCTTAAGTCCTTTTTTATGCGCATAAATGTAATAACGTGCTAATTCACGCGTAGAAATATCGCTATTTACATAAAGAATTGTACTAATTCCTTGGTCAATATGCTCTTGAATTTCTGCGATTAAATCAATTAGTTTAAACTGATTCATATCGTAAGAAGATTTATAATACCAGAACGTATCTTTTGATAAATACGGCATTGGGTAATATGTTGTCGCATTTGCGTACGTTCTTGATTCGATTTGACTTACAATTGGCATTACGCTTGAAGTTGCATTTTGCACGTAACTAATTGATTGTGTCGGAGCGATGGCCAATCTATATGAGTTGTATAAACCGTGCTTCTGCACCTCTTCTTTTAGACTTGTCCAATCTTCTTTTGTTGGAATATAGATTCCCTCAAATAGCTGTTGTACTTTCTCTGTTACAGGACTGTAATCTGTTGTCTCATACTTTTCAAAGTATGTGCCATTTGCATAATCCGACTTATCGAAGTCTTTAAATGTTTCGCCCTTTTCTTTCGCAATACCCATGCTCTTTTCAATGGAGTAGTAGTTTAACATCATAAAGAATGTACGAACAAATTCTTTCGCTTCTGCACTTTCATAAGCGATTTTATTTTTCGCTAAATATCCGTGTAAGTTCATGGCACCAAGTCCAACTGAATGAAGCTCATCATTTGCTTTTTTCACAGTCGGCGCATTTGGAATGATAGTCATATCAGAAACAGCTGTTAAAGCTTCCATTCCCGCATGGACTGCTTCACGAATTTCTTTATTCTCCATTACGTTTACAATGTTTAAGGATCCTAAGTTACAGTTAATATCACGGCGGATAATATCATCTGTACCGTAGTCGTTAATTTCGGATGTTTCCTGCAGTTGAAAAATTTCTGTACAGAGGTTCGACATCTTCACGGTTCCAATATCCTTTAATGGATGTTGCTTGTTCGCATTTGATTTAAACATTAAGTATGGATAACCAGACTCAAGCTGAATCATTGCAATTTTAATAAGCATGTCACGCGCACTAATATCAAGTGCCTTCTTCTTGACATTCGGATTGCTCATCAGTTCATCATACATTTCATCAATGTCTATATCATCTAAATGTTTTCCGTACTCTTTATATACTGTATAAGGTGCGAAAACATGGAATGGTTCATTTTTCTCAGCAAGCTCAAAGAACTTACTTGGAACGATAATTCCGATCGATAGAGACTGAATACGGCTCTTCTCGTCGGCATTTATTTTTTTGGTCAACTTGTCTTCATATTTCTATGAAGGTTGGACTATATCATCAACCTGTAACTGGTTGCCTTGCACTTCGACTGGTACCTATTTCCAGCCTACTCTACTAGCTTTCGTCTATTGACGTGCGTTCGATAGTCTCTACACCTTCTTGAAAGAATTGATAATTAGGAAAGTTTCTAGAAATAACTCTGTATTTAATCGTATTGGCAGGCACATTAAATGCTCTTCCAGCTTCAGACAAAGATTCATAGTAAATACTAATGTTTACTATGATGCCTATTTGCATTTAACTGATTCCTATAAGTTTTAAATCTTACTTTAAAATTATTGGAACTGCCAATATAGAAATTTCTATTTTCCTTATTAATTATCATATAAATTCCACAATTCATGGAATCGCCCCCGGTGAATGTAAGATTCCACTTCACCCAATAAGCATTTCTAACAAGCTTGGCACGGTATTACCTGCTATCCACATACAATGGACCGTAGGCTCTCTTAGTCAGCTTCTTCGTGGGTTCTTTTTCTTTTCCCCTTATTCAACTGATACCGTTAGCCGCTAATGCGACACCCTATTGGCTAGGTTCACAAGGTTTTCTCATATACATTACTGTATAGAGGGACTACCAATTAATCCAAAAATTCTATAATATCCCAATGGAAGATATTCAAGTACACAGCTCCGGCACCTTTTCGCTGTCCCAACTGATTCGCATACGAAAACGAATCTTCAAGCAATTTCATAACCGGTACAACACCGCTTGCTGCATTTTCGATACCTTTAATTTGTTCACCGCGTGCGCGTAGCTTAGAAAGATTTAAAGCAACTCCGCCACCAATTTTTGATAACTGCATCGCCGTATTAATATTAAATCCAATCGAATTTAAACTATCATCCATCTCTAACAAGAAACAAGACACCATTTCTCCTCTTCTGCTTCTTCCCGCATTCAAAAAGGTTGGTGTCGCTGGTTGGTAGTTTTGTTTTACGATCATGCTTGCAAACTGTTTTGCTTTCTTAATATCACCGCGCCCTAAGTATAATGACACAATTGATACACGATCTTCATAGCTTTCTAAGTATTGTTTTTGATCATTTGTTTTTAACGCATAATCCTTATAAAACTTAGATGCTGCCATATAAGATTGGAACTCGAAGTTTTCACCGTATGCAACGTTATATACTTCCTCTACTTCCTCCAACTTATACTCATCCAGAACGTTGTAATAGTAATCATGCTCATTCATATACTTGATTCGCTCTGCCACGCTATCAAAATGAACGGTATTCGCTCTCGCTTCTTCCATAAAGACTTCTAATGCTTCTTTATCCTTATGAAGCTGATAGAAACCGTCTTGCATTTGCGTGATTTCATTATTCAGTTCAATGTGTCGCAATCTCCCGCACCCTTTCTTTAAAATATTCTACATCTTTATTTGTTCCAGATAACTCGAATTTTGATACAATAGGTACTTCGTATCTGGTTGAGATTTTATCTGCACTTGCTCCGAACATATCTCCCCAGTTGCGATTGCCGCTTGCAGATACGCCTTTTAAATTTGCATTATTGCGCTCTAAAAATTCTAAAACACGTTCCGGCACATTTCCAAAACCTGTTGTATACGTAATAAGAACAAAATCTTCGTCCATTACTAGATCTTCGTTAATTTGAACGGCCGGCATATTTAATTTGTGAATGAAACGCTTCACGTTTCCTGTCATAGAATCATATGCAATTAACATCTCCGACCCTCCCTTTCCTACTTTAATATCTCGATGCCGATTCATGTTTTCCCTATATATTGTATTACGTTTCAAAACAAGACACAAGATATATGTATAAAATCTTTCTTTTTTTAAATTTTACTTTTCGACATAACAAGTCGTTTTTTTTAATACAAAGACTATGAAACAACATTCTAAAACTCATGTCAATAAAGTGCTTTTCAAAAAAGTTGTCAACGAATTTAACCATTTTTATAAAAATGTTAACAATGAATTTTGTAAAAAAAACGGTAAATGCTGGAGAAATATATTTCTCCAGCATCATAAAAAAAGAACAGACTGTTAGCTGTAATCTGTTCGAAACCGGTTACATATCATTTACATCACACAAGTAAGGAATTCTCTCTTGTGGATTAAAGTTTCACTTCATTCTATTAAATCAAATACATATACTTTTTGTTTTTGTTACACAATAAAATATCATTACAATGAAAAGGACAATTATTATGGCACACCAATTTATTTATTAGTGTGATGAGAATTTAAAAAAGGCTGTACACAAAATTTGCGTCACTCATTCACAATGCTCAACACGTAAAACATCTCTTATAAATAAATGATGAAAATTCTCTTCGTGATCTTGGACAGTAAATACTGGCGCTTCTTCATCAAAATATACAACCGTTCCCTCTACATTTTGATACGTATGTTGAACCTTTACAGTTACTCGAATTTGTTTCCCTTGTTCATATGCTACTTTTGTTTTTTCAATCACTTCTCTTACATACTTTCGCTTCTCAGGAAACAGAACCATTCCTACAAACCTTCTTCCAGTTCCGTCTTTCCACATATAATCCCAGTGCGGCAAAATACCCTGTTTAAATTCTCCCATAAATCTCCTCTCCTTTATCTTCTATTACGAACGTGGCACTTCTGTATATGTATAAATAATCTGTCCACCGCGTTGTGCATTTCCACTAAAATGTTTAAAATCTTCTCGATTCACTATAACCTCACGAAACGTATAAAATACATCCTTTGTTACAACATACTCTTTTATCTCACCATTTTTCAATTGATCTAAAATTGTATTTGCTAATTGTTTATCCATGTATTTCACCTCTCTGCAATATTCTATCTCATCTTCTACAGGCCGACAATGGTAAATTTATTACATTTTCTGTAAGAACCATATACTAACATAGTGGTTCTTCTATACCATGTCTCTTCGATAACCAAGTCCACCTTATACACCTTATCGAAATTTTGAATAACTGGTTGTAATTTTATTTTATGTTACAATAAGAATGACAACTAGGAGGGATAATATGATTCGGAAAGCAAAAAAGACAGATGCGAAGGCAATATCTCCTTTATTGTATAACGCTCTGCATGAAATTGCTGAAAAGATCACAGGTGGGAAGACAGAAACAGAAGTATTGACAGGACTTGAAACTTGGTTTTTAAAAAAAGGAAATCGACTTAGCTATGAGAACTGTTTCGTTGAAGAACAAGATGGTAAAGCAGTTGGAATTATCGTGGCCTACCACGGGAGTCATGCCGAACAACTCGATACTCCAATTGTAAAACACTTACGAAAAAGCCAACAAGATTCAACCATTACACTAGAGAAAGAAGCAGAACTCGATGAATATTACATTGACACATTATCTGTTTCGAACTCATATGGCGGACGTGGCATTGGCTCAAAATTAATTAAAACCGCTGAAAATGATGCCTTTGAAAAAGGCTACGAGAAAATTGCATTACTTGTAAATTTAGAAAACACGCGAGCTTTCTCTTTATATAAAAAACTTGGTTATCAAGAAGATAAAACGGTTATGCTTGTTGGAGAACCATACGCTCATTTAGTAAAACCACTATATAAAAAAGCCTTTGTTTCTTAAAAAAAGCACACGATTCTTTATTTGAATCGTGTGCTTCTATGTTAAATTGGTGTTTAAGGCAGTTCCATTCATCGCTTCATGAAATGTGTATTCTGTACATCCCCATGGCTTTCTATGGAAAATAGGCGGTCCAGACCAACCCCTTGCACGCAGTTCAGCACCAATCATTGTATTAAAATAGCTATGACCTACAAGTGCAATACGTCCATGTACAAGAGCATAACTAATCAGTGTATCAGCTGCTTGTTTTGCTCTTTCTAGCGCTTTTCGGTAAGACTCAACATCTTTAGAATATCCAACTATCCATAATGTACGGCCGATAACTGTCCATACTTCTGGTTTACATTTCACCCACTTAGGAGCAAAAAATCCAGAGGGTACTTCTGCTTCTCGAAAAAGAGCACTTTGTATAAAAGATAAAGAGTCCGTTAATTCTGCCGCTGACTGCACAGCACGTTTTTGATCACTCGTTACAATCAACTTTGCTGATTCAATGGCCTCAACTGTCTCAAGTGGTATTTTTGTCTCTTTGATCATATGATCTAAATCATATCGCTCCATCCATTCATGAAACGAAGTAACTGTCATTGGCTTTGTAGCACTATTCAAGCGACCGTGACGAATAAAAGAAATTCGCATTTTCTTCACTCTCCATTCACAGCTCATCAACTATATTATTATGCACTGTTACTTATCGTCATCATACCATGGAGATAAAGAAAGTCATACTCCTTTACATATCTGCACCGCTTTCATGATTTATGGAAGCATGTACACCATCTAATCCATCAAAATACGCACTTGTATCTTCGTTACGAATTAATTTTAATTGCTTATATGAGAATAGGAATAAAAGAATTGCTATAAAACTTCCAACAATTTCAAACATCATGTTACCGCCCCTAATTTCTCCCGCATTAACAGGTCATAATACCCTATCCTCAAATTTTAGCAACAAGCAAAACAAGTTGATGGGAAATAAAATGCCCGTAAATACCTTATTTAGTCCAACTTATGATTACAGGTGCTGTATCCCCTGACAATCACAGTATTATTTTATTATACCCCTATATAGTAATATAAGCACTGATTTATCCACTTTTTTCCTCTATAATTAGAAAATACTTTTATACATTTCTTATAAAGAGTGAATATTTTTCGTTTTTTTCTTTGAAAACATTTACAAATTAGGAAATATAGTTCAAAATAAAGGGAAATAAAAAAAGACTAGATTTGTTATTTTTTGAAAAAAACTATAACAAGGAGAGTTGCTTATGAAAATCGCAGAAACTGGAGATATTATCAAATTTAAAGGTGGAATGCAAGGCCGTGTTCAAAAAGTAAATAAAAACTCCGTTATTGTCGATATAACAATTATGGAAAATTACAGAGAACTAGATATGGAACCTCTTACAGTTGTAAATCACAAAAATTATACAGTTATCAATCAACATACATAATATAATAGAAAAAAGGATCCGTATACGATATACAGATCCTTTTTTCATTAACGATTATCAACTGTCTCAGGGTATAGATCATGATTCATCATACGATATTCTGCCATTTTCTCGTATTTTGTACCAGGGCGACCATAATTACAATACGGATCAATCGAGATACCACCACGTGGTGTGAATTTCCCCCACACTTCAATATAACGTGGATCCATTAATTTAATTAAGTCATTCATAATAACATTCATACAATCTTCGTGAAAATCGCCATGATTACGGAAACTAAATAAATATAATTTTAAAGATTTACTCTCTACCATTTTTTGTTCTGGAATATAGCTAATATAAATCGTCGCAAAATCTGGTTGTCCCGTTTTTGGACATAAACTTGTAAATTCAGGACAATTAAATTTTACAAAATAATCACGGTTTGGATGATTATTATCAAATGTCTCTAAAATTTCTGGACTATATTCAAATAAATATTTTGTATTTTGATTTCCAAGTAACGTTACATCCTTTAAATCCTCATCTAATCTTCCTGCCATTGTGTATACATCCCTTCAATTCGATTGGTAAGAATTCCTTATACGCCTCGCTTATTTCCCCATACTAATGCATGAAGCTGAGGTAATACTTTCGCATCATTCATCTCTTTACAATGAACAGCTTTTTCAATAAGCCATTCATATTTCTGCAGTAGTTTTCCAACAAGCATTGTATCATCCGCTGTTTTTATATCATCATTTCCAACTTGTAAGAAAAATGGTACATGCGGATAGCGTTCATGTACTTTTATTGCATATTCAAAGTCATGATCATCAAACACGACTACTTTCAAACTAAAATCTTTCCCTGCTAATCTTTCAATTACAGAATCTAACATGATAAAATCGGTTTTCATCTGTGAACTTGGCGGCTTTGGTGAGATGGTTACTTCATCGATATGGAGTAACCATTCTTGCCATTTACTTCCTTGTGTCTCAATAGCTGTACGAATCTGCTTTTCTTCTAATACATCCAGCAAACTCTCTATATTTTTCAGTAACACTGGATTTCCACCTGAAATTGTTACATGTGAAAAGTTTTCTCCACCAAGTTCAACAAGTTCACTCCAAATTTCGTCTGGAGTCATTTGTCTAATTTGCTCTTTTGCTGATCCATCCCATGTAAAAGCAGAATCACACCAAGCACAACTATAATCACATCCTGCTGTACGAATGAACATTGTCTTTTGACCCACAACCATTCCTTCTCCTTGAATTGTCGGGCCAAAAATTTCTAAAACAGGAATTTTACTCACCGAGCATCCACTCCCGTCTTACTTCCGCATAACTTGTTGGTGTTTCAAATAAGCGAACAAATTCAACACGTGCTCCCTTATATTCATCTGCACGATTCTCTTTTGTAAGTGCAGATGCCATCTTTTCATATATCCAAACGACCATATTTTCAGCAGTTGTATTCATCGCTGGTAATGTTTCATTTAAGTAACGATGATCTAAATAAATTTCAATTTCTTTTTTCCAAATTTCTTTTATATCTCCAAAGTCGATTGCAAGTCCAATCTCATTTACATATCCACTAATACCAAAAACAACTTTGTATGTGTGACCATGTAAATTTTTACATTTCCCTTCATAACAGTGCAAATGATGCGCTGCATCAAATGTAAATTCCTTGCTAACCATCACTCGTTTATTATGATATTTTAATTGCTCACGCTGAATATCCTTGTCCATTTTTTGTAAATTTTCTACAATGCGAAATCCAAAAAAGTTTTGTTCCATTATACATTCGCCCCTTCGCGTTCTTGTAGATACGTATCTAATCCTGCTTTACGAAGTTTACATGCTGGACATTCACCGCAGCCATCACCAATTATTCCGTTATAGCATGTTAATGTTTTTTCTCTAACAAACTCGAATGCACCAAGTTCATCTGACAATTTCCATGTCTCTGCTTTGTCAATCCACATAAGTGGTGTATGAATAACAAACGGGTAATCCATCGATAAGTTTAAGGTAACGTTTAACGATTTCACAAACACATCACGGCAATCAGGATAACCGCTAAAATCTGTTTCACATACGCCAGTTACAATATGACGTGCTCCAACTTGTTTCGCTAATACAGCCGCAAATGATAAGAATAGTAAATTTCGTCCATCTACAAATGTGGATGGTAATTCCCCTTCCTCATGCGTGATTTCCATATCCGTTCTAGTCAACGCGTTTGGAGCAAGCTGATTTAATAAACTCATATCTAGTACTGTATGTTTGATTCCTAGTTCTTTTGCAATATCTGCTGCGCAATCAATTTCTAACTTATGACGTTGATTATAATTAAACGTTACAGCTTCTACTTCTGCAAACTGGTGCATAGCCCAGAATAAACATGTTGTACTATCTTGACCACCACTAAAAACAACAACCGCTTTTTCTTTTTTCATTTCACTCATTCTCCTTCTCTACTACGAATAAGAAGAAAGAACGTTCTTGAACTGTCACAATAAAAAAACAAAACAATACCTAAGGATATTGTTGTTTCCATAGTTTTTTATAGAGGGAGTTCGCGAACCTCTCCCATGTCATACATGGAATTTCTTCTTTCATTGCCAACACATATTGTAACATACTGTGTATATCCAGAAAAACATCTGATTTTTCTGTCTTTCATTCAAGGTTAATATTCATTTTTTTGAATTTTAATAGTATGATTATATTGGCATTCAATATAAATCCATTTTAATTTTTCGACATCTAAATCCCTGCTATGCAGAATAAAAAGTAACCTACACTCGTTTGCTCTTTCTGTTTTTACTTCGCATGTGGCAGAAAAAGGCCCTGACCGCTTCTATGCATGGCCAGATGCTCTCTCCCACCTAAAAAGAGGGGTTTTATGTCGGTTTTTTAATTGATGTATATATACAAAAAATAGAAAGGCGGACATGCATCTGAAACACTTTATTATTTACCTCTTTTTAAACATATTATCGATCCTCGTTATGATGCTAATGTATCACTTGTTTTGGAATCAAAAAGGGAAACATTCGCCTAAACTGAATTCAACTATGTTTATATTATTTTGCAGCGTTGCCACAATTCTTTGTATTTCTTTTGCTGCAAAAACAACTAATGGATTTCAATTTGATATGCGTCATATCGTATTAGTTATCAGTACTTTAACTGGAGGCCCTGTTGCCGGTGGGGCCATTTTAATTGTATTAAACATATACCGTTTCTTAATAGGAGGAATAGGAGTCTTTCCATCCGCCGTCGGTTCTATTCTTTTATATGTCGTCCTACTTTCCACATATAAATTTTTCAACAAAGGATCGAATCATATAAAAATTATACTTGCCATTTTATATAGTCTTACATATGGATTCGTTTGGGTTCCTGCTTTTCTTCTCAAAGTACCTAATTCTGAATACTATCTTCCTTATATTGTTGCGTATGAACTATGTGCAATAATTGGTACAATTCTTATTCTGTATTTATTGAACATACTTCAATTGCAAATTCGTTTACAGGAAGAACTTATTAACGCTGAGAAGTTTCATCTTATTGGGGAAATGGCTGCTTCTATTTCCCATGAAATTCGTAATCCTTTAACTTCAACAAAAGGTTTTTTACAACTTCTACAATCTGACGACTGCTCTGAAAAAGATCGAAAGTTATATACAGAAATAGCTATCCATGGGATTGAACAAGCAAATCATGTTCTCACAGATTATTTAACATTTGCAAAACCAAGTATTGAGAAAGAACAAGTGTTACAACTAGAAGATGAATTACTTCATGCACTATCTCTTATTACGCCACTAGCTAATTTAGCAAATGTTCGTATACATTACATAAAACAAAGTAGCCCGTTTCTTATTTCTGGCGAAAAACAAAAATTCAACCAATGCTTGTTAAATATTCTTAAAAATTGTATTGAAGCTATGCCTAAAGGTGGTGATCTGATTCTCACATTAGTGCCTGATCATAAGCATATACGATTGTATATAAAAGACAATGGAATCGGTATGGATCCAGAACAAATGAAACGCCTTGGCTCTCCTTTCTATTCTACGAAAGAGAAAGGAACCGGACTTGGGATGATGGTCGTATTCAGCGTCGTCAAAGCAATGGATGGAAAAATTGATATTACAAGTGAAAAAGGTATTGGTACAACCTTCCTATTAACTTTTCCACTCATACAAAAAACGTGATGAAATGATCATCACGTTTTTTCAGTTTCATCCACAAGTTCAGCAAAAGTCTTTACTTTTCCATGTGGTTTTTGATTTTCTTTTCGCGCTTTCCAAGCACGTTCTTCTTCTTTTTTCTTCTTTGACATACTCTCAGCTCCTTCTTATCCTTTCCTCATGTATTATTCCAAAATAAGAAGAAAAAATATGCATTACTCCAATATATAAAGTGAAACTTTAATCAGTGGGGGTTTTCTTCATCCCCCACTGATTATTAGTTGAACGAATCGGGCTTTTACAAGTGCTCATCTTCATCCTTAGCTTTTTTATTTCCGCTGAAATTAGAGGTGAATGCAACTAGCAGGATAAAATAAAAGAAGTGAACCAACTAACTATTGGCTCACTTCTTTTATTCCAAATGATACGCACTCTATCTTTGTAAAATAGCATATTTCGCTTCTTTCAATTGCGTAAGATGTCTCTGTTCGTGTAAATCAAGAAATTGAATCCATTGATATAAATTAAGTTCATGAAAAACAGGATGCTTTAATGAATTTTCAAGTAATTCTTTTTCATCTATAACACCATGGAGCGTATGCAATAATTCTTGTCGTGAATGATCAAGTAACTGAATCACTTGCTGTTTTTTCATTAATGTTTCCGTTGGTTGCATTTGTTGAGGAGCTTCTCGTTTGTGTGTCCGATCAAGAGTAAGCTGGAGGTCTTTGAATGGAGCTTCTTTTCTTTCCTTTTTTTGCAAAGCATATACAAGAGCTGATGTAACAGATTGTTCAATGAGATGTAAATGATGCAAAATTTGAATAATACTCCATTTATCACGCCGAGGCTTCACATTCACTTCTGTATCATTTAGCATCTCTATTTCTGATAGCAGTGTACTTCTTGTAGATTGTAATGATTGCAGCAAAGTTTCTAAACTAACATCCATATTAGATTGAAGCATAATTCTCCCTCCTCTTTTTGGTGAAAAGAGGTGCTTCTTATTTAGAAACACCTCTTTTAAATAAATCTGAATTTTCTTTTATTATCTCATTATTTGATACATGTGTCGATGATAAACCTTAAAAAAACAGTATATGTTTTTTACAATTTTGTGTCATCTACCGCACGTAACCATGCTTGAATCTCCGTAATTACTCCTTGTACACAACCCTCTGTAAATGGAGATGTCAAATTCGCAATTTCTACTAATTGTAGGAAGGATTGACTTCCTCCCTGTTTACAAAGGTTCACATAATCTTCCCATGCTTCCTGTCTATTGTCCCGTGCACGTTTCCAAAATTGTAATGCACAGATTTGAGCTAATGTGTAATCAATATAATAGAAAGGCGAGTTATAAATATGACCTTGACGTTGCCAGAATCCACCACGTTCTAAATAATCATTATCCTCATAGTCTCGATGTGGTAAATACTTTCTCTCTATATTACGCCATGCTGCTTTACGCTCTGCTGGCGATGCCTCTGGATTTTCATATACATAATGCTGGAATTCATCAACAGATACGCCATATGGTAAGAATAACAATGCTGAACTTAAATGAGAGAAATAGTATTTATCTGTATCTTCTTCAAAAAATAATTTCATCCATGGCCATGTGAAAAACTCCATGCTCATAGAGTGAATTTCACACGCTTCATACGTTGGCCAATTATACTCTGGAATTTCGTACTTGCGACTTTCGTATACTTGAAAAGCATGACCAGCTTCATGTGTTAACACATCAATATCACCAGACGTTCCGTTAAAGTTTGAAAAAATGAACGGCGCTTTATAATTTTCAATATATGTACAATAACCACCGCCAGCTTTTCCCTTTTTCGCAACTAACTCTAATAAATCATTATCTAACATAAAGTTGAAGAATTCATCTGTTTCTTTTGATAATTCTTTATACATCGTCTTTCCATGATTGATAATCCAATCAGCATCTCCCTTTGGAGTTGGATTACCTGTTGCAAATTCAAAGTTTTCATCATAGTAAGCTAGTTTTTCTACACCGATGCGCGCTTTTTGTCTATTTCTTAATTCCGTTGCAACGGGAACAATGTAATCTAATACTTGTTTACGATAATTTGCAACCATTTCTGCATTATAATCTGTGCGATACATTCTTGCATATCCAAGTTCAACAAAGTTTTTAAAACCAAGCGTTTTCGCAATCTTCGTTCTCACTTTAACAAGCTCGTCATAAATACGATCTAGCTCTTCTTCATTTTCGGCCAAGAAGCCATAGTATGCCTCGCTCGCTTCTTTACGTGTATCTCTTTCTGTTCCTTGCATGAAAGGAATAAGCTGTGATAATGTTCTTTCTTCTCCTTCAAACGGAATTTTTGCAGCCGCTAATAGCTGTGTGTATTGTGAAGATAATTTATTTTCCATTTGTAAATCTTTCACAATTTCTTCTGAATATGTTTTTAATTCACATTCTGCTAACGCGAACAATTGATTTCCATAATAAGCTTCTAATTCAGCACGAAACGGAGAGCTTAGCAATGCTTTATAATATTTTATTACGTATCCTTGTGCAACTGGATAAGCTTCATCAAAGAAATCTTGTTCTTCTTTATAAAAAGCATCTGTCGTATCAACAGAATGTCGAATAGAACAAAGCGTTCCCATCGTCCCAAAATCATTGCGAATCTTATTAATAAAACCAATCGCTTGCTTTTGTTCTTCTACTGTTTTCGCATTTTCAAATTGTTCTAAAGCTGTAGTAATTTTTTCTTGTAATTCTTCTGTATTCGGGCGTTTGTATTCATAATCTTTAAATGACATAAATGTGTCTCCTCTCAAATTATATGCATCCTTAACTATAATTCCATTTTCATTTCCGATTCTCCTTTTATTCTTCAACAAAATTCGTCAGAAATTTTAATATTTTCTCTATATGTAATTTCAGAAATATAAAGTGACACTTTAATCAGTGTTTTTTATCCTCCACTGATGATTACCTTCACCAATCGGACTTTTACAGATCGTTTATCTTCCACTTAACTTCTTTAGAAAAGCGGAAGCGGCTCGCTCAGAACCGCAGGACGCCCACGTCAAGGGCAGAGAGACGCATTTTGCCTTGTCCGAGGGGGCAAAATGACCGGAGATTCTAGCCGCTAGAGCTGGACGCATTTTGAAGTGAGAGTATGACTGCCCGTTCATACGGGATAAACAAAAAAAGCCTTAGATTATTTTCTGTCGAAAGCTTTTTTGAATACCTCTCATTTTTCATATTTTCCAATTTTTTTAAGCAAGGTTAACAATTCATTTTTCTCTTTTTTTGTTAGCATCTCAAAGGCGTGATGTATAACCTTTTCATGATTTGGAAAAATAGAATCGATGAGAACTTCTCCTGCCTCAGTTAACTGTGCATATATAACACGTCGATCATTCGGACATGGAATTCGTTTCACAAGTCCCTTTTTTTCTAACTTGTCTACAACATATGTAATACTGCCGCTAGCAATTAAAATGCGCTCTCCAATTTGTTGAAGCGGTTGACTCCCTTTATGATATAACAATTCTAATACAGCAAACTCAGTTGGATTTAGTCCGTTACTTCGTATAGATTTATTTGTAGTATCCATAACGGAACGGTGTACACGTGATAATGCAATAAATACTTTTAAAGATTGAGAAATATCTTCTCGCTCATCATTCGATATCATACAATTTCAATCCTTCACTTAAATTCTTAAAAATTAAAGACATTCTACAAAACAAAATGATTCATTACTCTTCATTACAGTTTCCGAGTGATTGTTCACTCATCTTTCTGTTCTCTCTACTTTCTTTCCACATTTTTTATGCATATAATAATACTTGCTGGCAATCATGCTTTGAATAAAAACATGACAATTTTAACATAGTTTATATATAATGATAACAAAAAAGAAGGAGTAGCAACTTTGAACGGAAATTTACGAAGCATAGCTTTTTATATACTGCTTGTTATATTACCAACGCTAGGGATTGGTGCGACTTTGTACTCTTATCACTCCTATCACATGCAACAGGAAAATAAACAAGCTGCTCATACTGCTTTATTTTTATATAGGGACTACCTAGATCATCATCTCGGTGAAGCCATGTCCGCCTTAGAAATGCTCGCTATGGTCGTCAGTACCGAAAACATGGATGGCATCAAGCAAATTGTTCATGATACAGATGAAAAAGACGAGCGTTTTTCTGGACTGTATTACACAAACAAAGATGGTTTCATAACAATCGCATCAGAAGGGCTAACAACACCTATTGACGTCTCAGATCGAGCTTATATACAAGAAGCATTTAAATCTAAAAAAACAACTGTATCATCTGTTATTACAGATCGTGTTCTTGGACATCAAGCTATTATGATTGCTACACCAATCTTTACAAAACAAAAGCAAATTTCCGGTTTATTATTAGCCAGTTTGCGTTTTGATTATATATCGTCTGCTTTAAATGCTATTAAACCACAATATCATTTCGAAGTAACCGATCAGTACGGTGTAGTCTTTCTAACGGATGATAACAATGAACCAAGCGGGCAGCATACTAACATGCTTTCTACTCCACTCCAAAAACTAAATTGGGAAGTTTCTGTTTCTCCATTACCTATTCATCAGCAGACTTTATATCAAATGGTCATAGTAGAATGTCTCGTTACTTTATTTTTAATGACAATTTTATTTTTGCTCGTTCAGTATATTCTACTGAAACGTCAAACTAAATTGGAAAGGCAACAAAATGAACTGCAAAAAATTGAATTGGTTGGGACTTTTGCAGCTAGTACTGCTCACGAAATCCGTAATCCCCTTACTGGAGTTAAGGGTCTCGTTGCTCTATTAAAAGAAAAATACACCCATGAACAAGATCAGTTCTATTTTTCAATAATCGAGCAAGAAATAGAACGTATCAATGAAATTGTTAGCGAATTTCTTATCCTTGGTAAACCGACAGCAATTACTGAAAAAACATATGATATAAGAGATATTCTCAAAGAGGTTGCAGTAATTATTCAATCCGAAGCAAATCTATATAACATTACGTTTACTTTGAACTTACCAGATTACCCAGTTCATATCCGCTGCTCAAAAGATCATATGAAACAAGTGATTTTAAATATTACAAAAAATGCAATTGAAGCTATGTCATCTGGTGATACATTGGCAATTATAGTAACCAGTAATAAAGAGCACGCGCAATTACAAATTATTGACACAGGAAAAGGTATTCCAAAGCATATTCAAAAACACCTCTTTCATCCGTTCTTTACTAGTAAAGATACCGGAACAGGTCTCGGACTTGTCATATGCAAACGAATCATAGAAATGTATGGTGGACATATTTTGATTGATAGCAAAGAAAATAAAGGAACCACCGTTCAGATAGAACTTCCATTAGATTCAGTATAATTATCCTTCTCTCAGGAGGGTAATTATACTTATTTCATAAAACCAGTCACAAATATTTTCCAAAAAGCACTTGATTTCCCTCCATATCCTATTTGGAAAATGGGTATCTTCAAATATAATGACCATCTTGATGTTTGTTTTTCTTTATAGCGCTGATACTGTAAAATGAGCTTGTCCAATTCTTGGCTCACTTGAATGGTTTCAGTATTATCTAATCCATTCGTTAAACCTAAATGAATCATTTCTTCACGCTTCATACGAATATCACGCGAAAGCTTTTCCATTGTGTACTTCCGTTTTGCTGTAAGCATCCATATCCCCCTCATTGTTCTTCCATACTCTTCACTCCATACATTCAGACTGCAAATGTATATCGCGTTTGAATTTGAATACTCAGAAATTTTAACAATTTCTCCCTGTAATTTACAAATCTTTATCTCACTTTGAGAATTATTACAAATTATTCTATCTTTGTAAATACATTCGCAATAATAGACATTTTTTTTATGTTATTTTTTTACAAACTATAGATAAACCCTGCTTTTCTATTTTTCAATTTATTTTTCTTCGACATTTTTTGTTTAATTTAACTAAAAACGCAAATCATAATGATGATTTCATTTTTAGCTAAACGATCTATATAAATCCATTTT
>NZ_JBALQK010000235.1:18860-21213 GCF_036965845.1 Bacillus sp. JJ1127
AGGGGGTTTATGTCGTTTTTTTAATTGATGTATATATAGTTCGTTCTCCCTTGGTTAAATTAGAAAAGATACAACTATATCATTCATCTTGTGAATCAGAAAGGAACATATTATATGCGTAAACAGATCATTACATTTCTACTATTTATTTTAGTACCTATCCTCATTTTCCCTGTTCAAGCAAGCGCTCATACGAATAAAGTTGCCATTATAATTGATGATTTCGGAAACAATATGAAGGGAACTGAAAAAATGTTATCCCTTCCTATACCACTTACAATTGCTGTTATGCCGTTCCTGCCATCTACTAAACAAGACGCAATAGCTGCACACAAAAAAGGCCATGAAGTTATCATTCACATGCCTATGGAACCAATTAAGGGAAAAAAGGAATGGCTCGGTCCGAAGGCAATTACAACTGATTTAAGTGATGATGAAATTAAAAATCGAATTGAACAGGCCATTCAGGAAGTACCGCATGCAATTGGTATGAACAATCACATGGGATCGAAAGTAACAGCCGACGAAAGAATTATGCGAATCATACTGTCTGTCTGTAAAAAGCATGGTCTATTTTATTTAGATAGTAAAACAAATCCAAAAAGCGTAGTACCAAAAATCGGAAAAGAATTAGGTGTTCCTATTGTAGAAAACCAATTATTCTTTGATGACGTCTATACATCATCCCACATTACAAAACAGGCACAGTTACTTCTACAAAAAATTAAAGAAAAGCCTGTTGTAGTAGCTATTGGTCATGTTGGCCCTCCTGGAGAGATCACTTCTCGCGTCATTGAATCGTCTATCCCGAGAGTACGTGAACATGCAGACTTTATTTTTCTATCTGATCTTGCCCTGTCACCACCTCCCGTCTCTAAACAAAAATAGAGAGCAGCCACATGGCTGCTCTCTATTTTCTAAATATAGTCTACATGACTCACCCGAAATCCTTTTCTCTCTATTTTTGCAATTAATTGCTTTAATGCTTTTTCATTTAGGTCATCTGTTATATTTACAATAACACGACGAATATATTGATCACCATTATCTAATGTCAATAATCCACCAATATGATACGATTTTAAAAGTGTACCAAGTTCTTTAATCGTTCCCTTACAATCTTGTGTTGCAATAGTTAATATATATCCTCCGGTTCGCATGCCAAATGAATCTTCAATAACATCAAATATGTTAGAATGCGTTAAAATACCAACAAACTCATTGTATTCATTCAAAACAGCTAGAAACGGAAGACATCTAATTACATAAAAAGCTCGAAAAAAAGAATCTTTTTCAAAAATAAATGCAGATTGATCTTCCCATATATCTTTCACACGTATATCTTCTAATCCACCATTACATTTCTGTTCTAAAATATCCACTTTATAAATAATCCCTTTAAATTGCTTTTCATCTTCTGCTAATACAGGAATTGCTCTATATCCCTTTTCATTCATGAGCTTTAACGCCTGTTCCCCCGAATCATCACTTTTACAAAAAATTACCTGTTGTTTCGGCAGAAAATGATATTTAACTCGCAAAATACGTTCCTCCCCACATGACGACATGTAATCTATATATAATAAGGAGACCCATATTTTATGAGTGAAATTATTATTAAAACGCTTTCATTTGGTGATTCATAAATAGTGTATATTTTTTACATAACCGAACTCTTTGCTCCTTTAATCATCAATAATTTCACATGATAATTCATTAAATACTCTAGACCTTCTAACCATTTTTTCGTCTCCTCTGGTGTTTTCCCCCAGACAATCATTCCATGATTATAAACAAGCACTGCGCCCCCACCTTCAGTAAAATTTGGAACGTTACTCTCTAATAAATCGGCAAACTTCTGTTCATTTTCTACAATTGGGATTGTAATCCCTTCTATGCCTTCTTTTCCAAAAACACGCCCTACACTACTTTTTTCAAACGTAACTTCTCCTTCTTCTCCATATAACTCTAACAGTAAGTGACTATCTACTGTCTGAACTTGTAAAATGCAGTCTGCACTACTTTTTTTGTAAATATCTGCATGCATAAACGATTCAATAGCTGGCTTTTCATCATTTGCAAATACAGGCTCACACATGCTATTTACTACAATAAAATCTTCTTCAGCAAATAACCCTTTGTCCCTTCCCTCTATATTTACTAAAAACGTTAATGGTTCTTTCGATGTACACATAGATAAACTAATTTTTGTACCATAAAACCAATCACGAAGTGCCAATTCCATTTTTATATCTCTTAATTCTTTCCACTTCTTTAGAAAAAATAACATTTCGTCACCCCCGTAATAATATCGATATAATAAACGAATCATTTCTATGTAAAAGGATTTATT
>NZ_JBALQK010000236.1:0-16749 GCF_036965845.1 Bacillus sp. JJ1127
AAGACTGAGGCTAGACAACCAGGGCTTTTTACAAGCCCCCACTTCAAAACGTGTTAGCGTTTAAGTGGTGGGTAGTTGACACCTTGCTGTCAATAGAAATTTCTCGAAGTACCTCTACATTCGCCAGACATTTCCAAATCCCTTCCAATATTTTCATAAATATTCATACAATTATACAAAAAAATTTATTAATCCCCCCTACTAAAAAAACTAACTCCCAAAAGGAGTTAGTCTTTTCAACCAAACGTACTTTACACTATTTAGAGTTTTACATAAAGAGTCTGCTATTGCCCGATAAACAGCATACATTTCGTAGTACTTACGCATCTATACTTTTATAAAAAAATTCCCAGAAAATTCTTTATACTCAAACAGATGAATTTTCCAACTTTTCTAGCCCTTCCTTTAATTTCTTCTTATCTAAATCTTCACCAATCATCACAAGATTTGTAGGAAATCCAAAGTCCTGTTCCAATAAAATTGGTACACCAAATGAGTATTGTAATAAATGCGGATATTTATCCCCATTAAATTTTACAAACCCTTTTACACGATAAATCTCCTGTGGTAAATTTGAAAGCCATTCATATAATTGATCTTGATCAATTGATTTTGTAAATTGATATGTCATCGTTTTTATATGTAAATGCTGTTTCACATGTAATGTTTCATGTTCTTCCTTACCTTCTAATTTCACTTCTTCTATATCTTCTAAAGATATATTACAATACTGTGTTTCATACAATTTCGCCTGCTTATTTATCGCTGCTACTTCTTCTAAAATGTTTTTCTTCTCTTCCGCTGTTAATAAGTCCGATTTATTAATGAGAATATGACTTCCGTATTTGATTTGCTCATTTAGGAGTTGCTGAATAATTTTACTTAATACGTCACGATTTAACCATCTCATTGCATCTAATACAACAATAATTGACTTCACTTCAATATACGGCGCTAAAATAGGTGATAGGCATGCATCTAATACTTCGATTGGATGAGCAACTCCAGTTGTTTCTATATAAATTACATCTGGTCTTTCTTGTTGGTATAAAGAGTGTAACTGAATCTCAAGTTCATCTTTTAACGTACAACAAATACAACCTTTTAAAAGTTCTCTTAAAATGTTTTCTTTCCCTATAATATCTGTATCTACCGAGTATTCTCCTATTTCATTCATTAAAACAGCAACTTTTCGACTTTTCTTCTTTTCCGCTAATAATAAATTTTGTAACAGTGTTGATTTTCCGCTTCCTAAAAAACCACCTAATATATGAATTTCTACTTTACTCATATGACTGACCATCCATTTCTGTGCTTTTCATATAATTTAAAGCGTAATTATTACGATTTATATTTATTATTTTATTAAAATCAATGCCATTTGTAAACAAAACTCTCTAACTCTGTTGTAACTATTACAATATGTCTGCTGATTCAATTACTCCTTGTATCCATCTATGCGTTAGCATTGTGTGTTCCTCCCGCAAAATGTATTCTTCCCGATTTCTTGTCCTAGTTCAAAAGCTGTAGCTCCTCCGCAAGGGTATGGATTTTGACTTCAGCTAAAAGATGCCTATGTTTCGTTCCTTCCGGTTCACAACTATATAAGCGGATATATTTTGAAATACTTGAATATCTTTTATGAAATGCAATAAACTAGGTTAGAGTCTATAGAAGTAAGACCTATTTTTTCTTACATATAAAAATTACTGAAATAGCGAGGTAATGTCATATGAAAAAAGGTATTAACCGTGTCGTATTAGTAGGAACTGGAGCAGTAGGCTGTAGCTACGCTTACTGTATGATTAACCAAGGTGTTGCTGAAGAATTTGTATTAGTTGATGTAAACGAGGCAAAAGCAGAAGGAGAAACAATGGACTTAAGCCATGCGGTTCCCTTTGCTCCAGCGCCAACAAGAGTTTGGAAAGGCAGCTATGAGGATTGTAAAGAAGCAGATCTTGTAGTCATCACTGCTGGATTACCACAAAAACCAGGTGAAACACGTTTAGACTTAGTTGAGAAAAACGCTAAAATCTTTAAACAAATCGTTCGCAGTATTATGGATAGCGGATTTGATGGTATCTTCTTGATTGCTACAAATCCTGTAGATATTTTAACTTATGTAACTTGGAAAGAATCTGGCTTACCAAAAGAACGCGTAATTGGTTCTGGTACAACTTTAGATTCTGCTCGTTTCCGATATATGCTAGGAGAATATTTCAATATTGATTCTCACAATATTCATGCTTACATCATCGGCGAGCATGGTGATACAGAGCTTCCTGTTTGGAGTCACGTATCAATTGGAATTCAAAAACTACAAACAATTCTTGAAAAAGATAATGAGCATAATCAAAAAAAATTAGATGAAATCTTTGTAAACGTTCGTGATGCTGCTTATCACATTATTGAACGAAAAGGTGCAACATACTACGGCATTGGTATGTCCCTTTTACGTGTGACAAAAGCAATCTTAAATGACGAAAACAGCGTATTAACTGTATCCGCATATCTTGAAGGTCAATATGGACAACAAGATGTTTATATTGGCGTTCCCGCAGTCCTGAATCGTCAAGGCGTTCGTGAAATTGTAGAAATTGAATTAAGTGCAGAAGAAGAATTAAAATTTGATCATTCTGTTCAAGTACTGAAAAAAACAATGGCTCCCGTACTATAAGATACATGCTGATCATCGCTCCACAAAAAAAGCAATCCAAAATAATTGGATTGCTTTTTGCATAATTCAAAAACCTCATTCAGTATTTACCGTGGTTTTCTCTCCATCGTGTACCTCAAGCACATCAAGTAAAAAGATAAAGATTGGAATCCCAATAATAAGGCCCCATATTCCTAAGAAGTGCTCCGAAAAGATAAGAACCATAAATGTATAAAAGAGTGGTAAGTTTGTTTTTGCAGACATAAATTTTGGATTTAAAAAATAACTTTCAATTGCATGAATCACTGCAATAAAAATTAATATATATACGACATATGCAATCCCACCAATGTTATACGCTATGATACAAAGTGGAATTAGTGAAATAATAACACCTGCAACCGGAATTAAACCAAGTAAGAATATCATAACTGCTAATACAAGTAGCTGCGGGAATCCTAAAAATACAAGTGCAATGACAGAGAGAATACAGTTTACAACTGCAATTAAAAATTGTGCCTCAATGACTTTGCCAAATGAACGGGCAAATTTCTGGCCAAAGTATGCAATTTCCTCATAAAAAATACGAAGTTTACTCTCCTTAAATTTAGAAGTAAAAGCGATAATGCGATCTTCTTCTAATAAGAAAAATAAGCTTAAAATAAGAGAAAGGAAAATTTGCAAACCTACCTTTCCAATATTCGCTAATGATTGATAAATCACATCTACCCCTTGTTCAATATACTTTGATACTTCCATCTGATTAATTGCAAAAAGCATATATCGTATCATTTCATTATCAGGCGGATGTTTAAAAAATAATTTAAACTGGTAAATCAATTGTGAGATTTGTATCGTTAATACAGGTAAATATTTATATAACGTAGTGACAATAAACGCCACTAAAACTATGTATAAGAAGGCGATAATCGCTTTCCTGTTTATCCGCACAAATCGATTAAGCCTTTCAGAAATAAATCTTTGAAAACGATCCATTAAGAACGTAAGAATAAAAGTAATCAATATTAAATTGATCATACTTTTTAGCCCGTATAATATAAGGGCTAAAATTACTAGTACAAGGAGCCGCTGAAACCCCCTACTTTGAAAGAAATTTTTCACTTGGATCATTAATGTTTAATCCCCCCTTTACTAGATGGAAATTCAATATCTTCAAGAAATGCTGTCCGTTTATTAATTACTATGTTAGGACATTTTATGAACTCCTAAAGACAATCTTTCTCACTAATTTGAAAGAGTCCTCTTTTTTCTTTTTAATTATCTTATTTTTTATTCCATTTCAAAGAGTAAAACTATATTAGTATGTACATCATGCCACGCAATCTTAGTCTCGCTTTTAAATTACTACTGCTATATAGTAGAACAAATAATCCTCCACCTCCCTTCTTTACTTTCACTGAACTTTGAGGTGAGGGGTATTACTGCTCGTAAATAGCGGGATAAACGTATTGTTCATGACTACTATTTTGTTTCCTTATTTCCGCTTCATCCGCTTCGCTAATAACTCCTTTACTTGATTATATGTTAACCCAGAATTTTTATTTAAACGTTTCACTTCATCAATGTCGGTACCTACAACTGTATATTTCTTCTCTTTATTCATAGTTACACATCCTTTTATAAACTCTCATTGAATCGAGCACATATTATTTGTTATATTTCTTCCCTAAACGAAGATTTCATACTCTTACCATTACTTATTATCATACTTAAATGTAGTGTCAGCCGAAAATGCTTTGATCCCTTGAATGTTTCAATTCGATTTTTCATGAGTTACCTCTCCTCTCAACTGAAATTACCACTTTATGCTATCACAGAAAATGAACGAAATATATTTTTTTCACTAGTTTATTTTCCAAAATGTATCTTGATTTTATGGTACAGTCATTTCTTAAAGCACTACACTATATTTAAAATTCATATTATCCTAAATGATATTTAAAAAGCTAAACCCATACATCGAAGCAACTACAAAAATGACTGTCCATACTGCTAGACTTACCGTCATCCAACTTATGACGTGTGTCCGGGAAGACCCAAATGTTAAAGCCAGTACCGCCGCAATATCAGTTCCTACAAGAATTGGAGCTAGCAGCGCTAAACCCGGAATACCATATCGTTCCCATATTCGTCTTGATCTGGTTTCCTTTTTAGAAGGTGTTGTTATACCTTTTTTTAATTTTCTTGTCGTTCGCCATTTTGCAAACTGCTTAAAGAAGAAGCCCAGTAATAGAACCAAGATAAGATTCCCTGTAAATGCCGTTAGTCCTACTGCAAATGGTTGTAATCCCCATACGATACCGAGTGGTACAACGATTGATACATCCATCCATGGAGCAAAAGCCAATAAAAATAAAACATAAATAACACCATCTATAACTAAAATGGCGTTGTTTAGTTTGTATGGCTTTTAAAATTTCTCAATTAACTCTTATTTACATGAAAAAAGAAGCTATTTGCCAAAATAGCTTCTTTTTCTACTATCAAGTGTATAGGTTTTATAATTTCCTTAAACAAATACGTTTGATTTTTCAATTAAAGATATAGATTAGCAATATCCATCCGTCGTACATTGCATGCCATCAAATGAATTTGTTTTTTCCTTTTGTATTTCTTTATCAATTACTTTTTCTAACATTTCCTTACTAGCAAGCCCTTGAATGACTTCTTCTCCAATCATTACAGTTGGAACAGCCATAATATTTGCTTCATCGTATGCATGTTGGATTGCTTGCTGATGTTTCTCCTTATATTTACGAGTTACTAAAGCTTCTTTAAATTCAATTTCAGGAAGCCCTACTTCACCTGCTAATTTTGTTAGTACATCTATCTCTTCAATATTTTGTTCTTCCTGGAAAAACGCAGTAAATACGCGATGATGAAAAGCGTTTTCCAAGCCATGTTCCTTCGCAAATTGATATCCCTCAAACGCAAAATGTGTATATGGATGAGGAGAAACACGTGGTAAACGCATCTCAACTCCTAACTTTTTCGCAGTAGGAAGAATAAAAGAATCCCAAGAACTTAATTTATCTGGCTCTTGCCACGGATCGATTTTTGAATATGGACTTGGACGCAATTCAAATGGCATCCATTCAATTTCTACATCTTTCTCTTTAGCCACTTCATCTAGTGGGCCTTTCGCTAAGAAACAAAACGGACATATAAAGTCAGAATATACTTTCATTTTTACAGTCATGTTATTACACCTTACCTTCTTTTATCGTTCTAAGTCGTAATAAAATAAGTTACAACTTAGAGAAAAATATGCATTCTCTTTATGATCATCATCAAGATGTAATTATTATAGTTACAACGAAACTATAAGTCAACTCTTTCTATATAATTTTTTGTATCATTACAGCAACAAACTTATGCAACTCATCGTGTTGGTTTAGAATAAAGTTTGATTACAAAATAGTGAAAAATACTGATTTCATCCAAAAAGGATAGCCTATATTTTGAATAAAGTTTAATCAAAATATGGGCTATACATAATATTCATATAGCGACTTTTATAAAAAGTTTGATTGTTTTAATGATCTTTATTCACCTAAAGCCCCTATTAGTTGAATAAAGGATAAAGAGTTTAAAGTATTACACCTGAAAAATTCCCTTTTAATACCTCTTTTTCATTCTTATTTTTACATAAAAAGGATGCCATAATGGCTGTTCTGTTATTTTTTTGCCTTTCGTATTTTTCAATTTTAACTTTACAAATTATTGTATCTTCCGTAAACACAGGTCTTAAAAACTCAAAATTCATGGTACGAGCTAATACGTTATTATCTCCACCTACTTTTGTTGGTAAAGTTGACGTTAATAATCCTTGAACTACAAGTCTGCCCTGTTCATCTGGGGTTCTATGGTGAATCCCTTCATCACCCGAAATCTCTGTAAATAATTCAACATCGCTTACTGAAAAAGTCCGTTCAAACGTAATTATATCTCCTACTTTTAATGGCATATAAATCTCCTCCTGAAGGTTTTTTATTGTACGGTTAATTATAATCTGAACATTAAAACTTTTTCAAATAACATTCAACTATCCTGCTTCTTTAGTTGAATTAGAGTTTAAATAAGCACTAGATATAACTTATATCGAATAAGTCAAAACCAATCAATTAATGGCTTATTTGGATAAGAACTTAAACAATAACAAAAAAGTTATAGAAACGAATTCTATAACTTTTTTGCACATATAACTACTTATTTAATCTTGCTGCGCTAGAATGAATTTCATTTTTCATTCGGAAATAACTAATCCCGTATCCAATAAATCCGCCAATAATAGCCGGGAAGATCCACCCAAGTCCTACTTCATGCATCGGAAGGATTCGAGTGAACAACTGATTAACTGCTTGAATAGTCACTCCCGCTGCACCAAGTCCATCAAATAAACTTATAATAAACGTTACCAGTAAACTTACTTGATAAACTTCCGTTCTCCCTTTAAATAATGGATGTAAAAATGTTAAGAAGATCAATACAATCGCTAATGGATATATTGCTGTTAATACTGGAACAGAAATAGCAATTAATTGTGTTAATCCTACATTAGCAACAATTGCACTAAAAACAGATAACATAATAGCGATCTTTTTATAAGATACCTTTGGAAATAGTTTATGGAAAAATGAAGAACATGCTGAGACAAGCCCTACACTAGTCGTTAAACAAGCTACTGTAATCATTAATCCTAATAGTATCCCACCATATGAACCAAAGTAGTAATTGGAAACTTTCGCTAAAACTTCTCCGCCATTCTCTAAGTGTCCAAGTTTTGCTACGCTCGAAGCTCCCATATAAGAAAGTGCTGAATAAATAATCGCTAATACTGTTGCTGCAATAATTGTTGCTTTTGCACAAACAACCATAATCTGTTTTTTCGTTTTCGCACCTTTCTCTTTAATTGCATTAATGATGATAATACCAAATACGAAAGATGCAAGCGTGTCCATTGTTAAGTATCCTTCTTGAAAGCCCTTAAAGAACGCGTTAGATGTATACGCTTCAACAGGTGCTTGCATATCCCCTATTGGATGAATGAAAGCAACGAGTACTAGAATTCCAATGAAAGTTAATTTAATTGGCGTCAATATTTTTCCAACAATATCGACAATTTTCGCAGGATTGAGCGAAAAAAAACACGTAATGCTAAAGAATATAATTGTAAAAATGATTAAAGGCATAGAACCCGGATTTTCTGATAGAAAAGGTTTAACTCCTATCTCAAAAGAAACATTACCCGTTCGCGGTATTGCAAATAACGGACCAATTGCTAAATACAGAACCGTTGTAAACACAAGCCCAAAAATAGGATGCACACGACTTGCCAGTGATTGCAAATCTTCTTTACCTGAAATTCCAAATGCTAATACGCCAAGTAATGGCAAACCAACTCCAGTTACTAAAAACCCTGCATTCGCTGACCAAACATTCGTTCCCGCTGATTGGCCAAGCATTGCTGGAAAAATTAAATTTCCTGCCCCAAAAAAGAGAGCAAATAACATTAATCCGATAACTACTATAAACGAAAAAGGTACTCTATTCGTCACGATATAACCCCCACTACAAAATAAATTATCTCATTTCCAATTTTAACTAATCAAATATTCTGAATATTTAGTTTAATAATTAGATATTTCTTTTGTTTATTATAATTCGAAGGATAATATTTTGCAATATTATTTTTAAATTTTCTAAACAATTATTTACTATACAAATTTCAAAATTTGTGCGCCCTTTTCTACTCCCTATGTAAAAAACACCCTATAGATAGACTTTTTAGTGTCTACTCTAGAGAGTGTTTTTGTGTAACACCTTTTCATTTTGAATAAAAATTTAGCTAACTTATTTAAGTTGGACTCTAGCAGCATATAGATAACTGTCAAGTAACCTTCTTCATAAGGTCTGCTTATGATACATTCATATGCTTCTATCTGTTTCCTTTGTAAGCCTTACTTTAAAATCTTTAGAGATAACAGACCGAACAATCAAATATACAATACCAAAACCAAGCCAGAAAAAGCCTACCACTTTACTTGTTATTGAAAGTCCAAATAATATATATCCACACACAACGATACCGATGATTGGGACAATGACATATTTAAAAATATTTTTTTGTTTATTTTTTATAAAATAATGGTTTATCACACACAAATTAACAACAGCAAATCCAAACAAACCTCCGAATGCTACAAGATCTGATACCATTTGTAAATTTAATAAAAGTGCACCGCTTATTCCTAAAACTGACATTAATAAAATATTATAAACTGGAGTCTTAAACTTCGGATGGATATAGCCAAAAAACGAGTTAGGTATTACATTATCTCGGCCCATTCCTAAAAGTAATCTACTGGATGCGGATTGGCTAGCTAAGGCACTTGCTACCCCCGAGGCAATAATCATAAGTGTGATGAAAGTTTGAAGAAAAGTACCAACTAATACGTGGAGGATATGAAAAAATGCAGTATCTGGGTTATCAATAGATGTATATTTTCCTAACACGATTACACTTAAATACGTCACAGAAATATAAAATATAGTTTGAATAACACACGTTAGCATAATCGCTGTTCCTATCTTTTTCCCACTTACATTTGTTTCTTCTGCAAGCGTTGTGATGGCGTCAAAGCCTAAATAAGCAACAATTACAATCGCGGCTCCACTAATCACTGCTCCTACCGAAAACGTTTCGGAATTATATACAGCATTCAAGTTAATTATATTCAGATCACCCGTTATAATATAATGGGTAGCTGTGATGATAAATGCAAAAACCGCTATGATCATACCTGTAACTAATATGAAATTTACCTTTGCTGCCACTTCAATGCCTATCAAGTTCACAAATGTAATCGGTATTGCGAAGATAAGAACCCATGCCCAAATTGGAATACTTGGCACAAGAGCATTCGCAAAGTTAGCGCTAATTAAGTAAGTTAGCATAGGGATTAACAGATAATCTAATAACATTCCCCATCCCGCTACAAAACCAATTCTTGGATGAAGGGCACGCTGCGCGTATGTATAGGTTGATCCCGCAACAGGAAAGGCCTCAACCATTTTCCCAAAACTATACGCAGTAAACAGCATTGCAATAAATCCAAGTAAATACGAAAGTACAGAATGTCCTTTAGAAACTAGCGTAATAATCCCAAAAAGGGACATCGCTGCCACTGGGGCCATAAATCCAAGTCCAAAGATAACTAAATCCCTCATTTTTAACGTCCGTTTCAATCCCGATGCATGTGGTACACTCAAACTATTTTCTAATGATTTTTGTATCTCCACGCTTTACACCTCCGCAGGAATCAACACGACGTTAGCCAGCATGTAACCTCGTATAATAAATTCCCCTCTCCTAATAAAGTGAAACTTCTATCTAATGTGGCCGCATCTCCCATCTATTTTCTTCGCTTTTGCTGAAGTTTGAGATGGGAAGACTGCCGCCCACTGTTTATTCTCTTTCACTAGTCACATGTTCAATTAACCTGTAATACTTGACTTTCTAAATGCGTAAGTGCGTAATCAAGCGCATCGATTGCTTTATCAATATCCTCATTACTTATATTTAGTGATGTTCCAAAGCGAAGTGTATTTGGCATTACCCCACCAATTAACACTCCCTTTTCAATCGCCTTCGATCTGATAATATTAGAGGGAAAAGTACTTGGATCTGCTTCATGAGTAAAGTTTCTATCTATTTCAACAAATGGTGTCATCTTCTCATCCTTGACAAGTTCTACAAGCCAAAGGACTCCGTACCCAGCTATTTGTCCAATAGATCGATGTTTTTCTTTTAACTCTAGTAGTCTTTGTTTAATATAACGCCCTGCCGCTGCTGCTTTTTCTACTAAATTTTCTTCAATTATATATTCTAAATTCGCACATACAGCAGCCATAGCAATTGGATGCCCTGAATACGTAGAAACTGTCTCCCATCGGTACTGGTCCATAAACTCTGCAATTTCTTTACTCACAACTACAGCACCCGCCGGAATAGCCGAACTCGAAATCCCTTTAGCGAGTGATATAATATCAGGCTCCACCCCATAATGTTGGTATGCAAACCATTCGCCGGTTCTACCAAACCCTGTTAGCACTTCATCTGCAATCCATAAAATATCAAGTTCTTTTGTCATTTGACGAATTTGTGGAATATATTCATCTGGCGGCTGAACAGAGCCTGCTCCTTGTGTAACTTCGGTAATAATTGCCGCAACTTGTTCAGGTCCTTGATTCTCAATCATACGCCTTGTATATTTTACACAAGCCAACTCGCCGTTCTCATCTTGACAAGAACCATACTTATGTCCAAGTGAGCACCTCATGCAATTTGGTGCAGGCGCTACAGCAACTAACCCGCTATCTTGAGCTGGTACATGCTGTGGACGCGAATTTGGATTGGATTCTGTGACACCGCTTTTGCTCCCTTTTAATCTTGTCACTGAAGAAGAACCTTTTGTCCAGCCGTGATAAGCATACTCTCGCGTTATAACCAGTGATCGATTTTTATATAGTCTAGCAATCATAAGTGCTGTCTCCACCGCTTCGCTCCCAGTAGAAACAAAGCGGACTTTCCCAGGCCAACTTTCATTTCCAAGTACATCTTCAATAATCATTTTAGCCGCTTTTGCTTTATAATCTGTCGTATAAGCATCTTGTAAAAAACCATATCGATCTAATGCATCTTTAATTGCATTATTTATTTTTTCATTTCTTTGACCAGCATTTACACAATATAATTGATTAAAACAATCTAATAAGCGTGTACCATCCGGTAAAATGAGGTAATCTCCTTCTGTAGTCGCAATTGGAATTGGCTCATATTCTTCCTGTGTAGAAAATGTTCTCATAATATATTTTTTATCCCATTCAACTACTTGTTGCCAATCAATTTTACTCATATCATTTTCCCCCTCTTTTTGTTGATCAAATGATACATATATAATTTTGCCCCGCTATAGCAAATATATATTTTTTTGATATCCCTCTTTATCCCCCATACCAATTTAAAGCTCTTTCATTCAAATCGACCCAAACGTGTTTTGTTTGCGTATACATATCCATTGCTTGTACACCTAATTCTCGGCCAAATCCACTTTGCTTCGTGCCTCCAAATGGTGCTGCACTATCTAAAAAGCTATACGTATTTACCCACACTGTTCCTGCCTTTATTCCGCGCGCCATGCGATGAGCACGTTTTAAATCATTTGTCCATACACCAGAAGCAAGACCATATACCGTATCATTTGCCTTAGCAAGCGCATCCGCTTCATCTTTAAACCGAATAACTGATACAAATGGACCGAAAATTTCCTCACGAGCGATGGTCATTTCGTTTCTAACATTCTCAAAAATGGTTGGGGTAAAATAATATCCATCACCAGCTTCTGTATATCGCTTACCACCTGTTACTAGATTCGCCCCTTCATCAAGTCCAGCTGCTACGTATTGTTCAATCTGCTGCAGCTGCTTTTCTGAAACTTGTGGTCCCATTTGTGTAGTTCCTTCAAGAGGATTACCGACACGAATGGACTGTGCTTTTTTTACAAACAGGTCCATAAATTTATCGTAAATTGATTCTTGGACAAATAACCTTGAACCTGCCGCACATACTTGTCCTTGTGCAAAATAAATACCAAATGCAGACATGTTCACTGCATCTTCCAAGTTCGCATCCTCAAAAACAATATTCGGTGATTTCCCGCCAAGCTCTAATGATAGCGGTTTCAAATTTTTGCTAGCTGTTTGCATAATGAGTTGTCCTGTACGTGTAGAACCTGTAAATGCGATTTTATCAATCCCTGGATGAGCTACTAAAGCATCACCAGCCACACTTCCAAAACCAGGTATAACATTTAATACACCATCTGGAATACCGACTTCTTGAAAGATTTTAGCTAGTTCCAAAATACTAACTGGCGTTTGTTCCGCTGGTTTAATAACGATTGTATTTCCCGCTGCTAAAGCCGGTGCCAACTTCCACATCGCAAGCATAAGCGGAAAATTCCATGGTACGATAGCTCCAATAACTCCTAGTGGCTCTTTTAAAGTGTAATTCAAGCGATTTTTTGGTGAAGTTAACGTTTCTCCCTGTACTTTATTCGCTAAGCCGGCATAAAACTCTAATACATCAATCGTTGCTGGCATAGCAATAAATTTCGTTTCATTAATAGGCAAACCATTATCCATTGATTCTACTTCAGCAAGAAAGTCTAACTTATCTCTCATTTTTAGCGCCGCTCGATATAAAAGCCGGCCTCGATCACTAGGATCCATATCGGACCAAGCCCCTGATTCAAAGGCATTTCGAGCGGCCTTGACTGCTAAATCAACATCTTCCTTACCAGCTTCTGATACAACCGCATTCACTTTACCTGTACCAGGATTAATCGATTCAAATGTTTTACCAGACACTGCATCTACCCATTTTCCGCCTATAAATAACTGATATGCTTTCACCATGTAATCCCTCCCTGATATATACCTTTAAAAACACATACCCTATGTTTCAATTGATATATTTATGCTTGATTACAGTCTGCGTACACATAATTATGAACGCCTCATCTCCAAAAACTCATCTCCTTTCCTCATAGCATGACAGTTCTATAACTGACTGGTGATGACTTTTATCTAAAACTAAGAAAATAATATCGAATTGCGCTTTATATTTATTGTAAAAAACGGAACATTCTGATAATTTTCCACTTAATTAACTCTTAATCAGAATATAACTTCCCAGAAAACTTCTCTACAAATTCATTTGGTGTTAAGGAGCCAAAATTTTTAAATTCATTTATTAAATGTGCTTGATCATAATAGCCGTTTTCATTAATAACATCCCATACAGTAAAATTTTTCATTTTGATTAGCATATTTAAAGAAGATTGATATCTAACGATTTTACTAAATAGTTTTGGTGAGATCCCGATATATTCTTCAAATTGCTTGCGTATATATCTTGTCGAATACCCAATATCTTTCGCCAACTGATTCATATTTACATTCCCTTTTGAAGCATAAATCTTGTTTAACGCTTGTCCTATAGCGTTCTCCGAAACACCAGATGTAAAAATTACATGGCCAATTAATTCTTTAAATAAACGTATCCTTTCTTGAAATCCCTTTGCATATATTAATTTTTCTACAGCCGTACCATGAATGGAAAACATATCAATTAACGGTACTTCTTTATCTACTATCTCTTTTATTGTATAGTTTGACTGAATCATTTCTTGATTAGGAAGAAATCTTACACCAAAATATTCACTATCCGCATGCAAACAAATTGTCCTACTACGAATTACACTCCCACACATATTGGCAAAAAACTTCTGTTCATTACAACAAAACAATATATCCATACATCCATCGGGAATAACTGAAACGGAATGAAGCAAATCTTTTTTTAAGCGAAATTGATAAAATAGTAGTACCGTTTGATTGAATATATTTTTTTCTTTATGTTCGACATAATAATCTGTTTGCACTTCAAATTCAGGCTGAAACGGAAAATATTTATAGGCTTTCAAATTCGGAAAATCACGCAATCCTCTTCCCCCCTTGTAAAGATTGTTGTTTTCTTTACGATTAAAGCTTAACGACTCCTTATACAACGCTCTATGTTCTGTTCCCTGCATCTTCTTGTTTCTAAATTTTACTATTCATAACTTTCTAGAATCAATATAAACTTTCCGTCTTACCTTTAAACACCGAAAAAGGTGTTACGACTAAACGTAACACCTTCTCTCATTTTTCAAACACAAAATTAATTTTATTCTCTTTCCACTCTAACTTCGCATCAAATGTTTTATCATTCTTTTTAAAGCCCTTGATTAAATCTGTCTGTTCACCTTTTAATAGCTTGCTCATGTTCTTTTGTGAAATGGTTTTCCCTAGTATTTTTTTTGAAATCGTGAAATCGCATTGCGTGGTATTATAGTTCGAACAGCCATAGAAAGTCGACTTATCAATAACATCCCCATCGCATTTTTTGCACTTCCCTACTTTTTTACCTATTGTGAATTTTGAGCCGTTACGTTCAATCGACTCTACGTGCAATCCGGTAAAATCCCACTTCTCAGACATTTCAATCGCATCTTCAATGATTTTCGCTGATAACTTTTTCGTTTGTTCCATAAAAGTTGCTGGCGAAGCTGTACCTTCTCCAATTTCAGCAAGGCGCTGCTCCCACTTCGCTGTCATTTCAGGTGAAGCCAAAATTTTATCACCGATTGCAGTAATTAGCACTTTCCCTTTATCCGTTGCGTACACTTGGTTCTTCTTCACATCAATGTACTTACGATCTTTCAGCATTGTAATGATACCTGCACGAGTCGCCTCAGTCCCTAAACCTTCTGTCTTCTTTAACACTTTCTCAAGTTCTTCATTATCTAAATACTTCCCAGCGGTCTTCATTAGCGTAATAAGTTGTCCTTCTGTGTAACGCTTTGGCGGCTGTGTTTTTCCTTCTTTCACTTTCACCTTTACAACCTTTCCTTGTTCACCTTCTTCAACAATTGGAAGAATTGTTTCATCTTCTTTATCATCTTGGAAAATAACTTTACGCCAACCTTCTTGAATTTGTTGCTTCCCTTTTGAGACAAATTCAGCACGTTCATCTACAAGCGTCGTTATTGTTGTATAGTCAAAAATAGCAACGTCATAATGCGCTGCAATAAGTCTTCTCACAATCATATCGTAAATTTTCTTTTCATCGCCAGATAATTTACTTGGATTTGTGACTTGCTCTGTCGGAATAATTGCATAGTGATCCGTCACTTTTTTCTCATTTACATACCGCTTATTATTCATAATAGAATCAATTGGTGCTGGTAATAACTCTTTATATTCATCAAATTGGCTTAACTTTTGTAAAATATCAGGAAACGTTGCTGCTTCTCCTTGTGTTACATAATTAGAATCTGAACGAGGATAGGAAACAATTCCTTTTTGATATAAAGCCTGTGTTATATCAAGCGTCTTTTTTGGTGAAAATTTAAATGCTTTGTTTGCCGTTGCTTGTAATGATGACAAGTTAAATAGAAATGGTGGCTGAAACTCTTTTCGCTCCGTTTTCATTTCTTTTACTTCAGCCGGTTTATTTTGGCAAAATGCTGCAATTTTATTTGCCATATTAGGATCTTTTAAGCGGGATTCATTATCTTTCTCCCACTTTCCTTCATATTTCTTTCCTTCTATATTAAAGGTTGCAAACACTTCCCAAAATGGCTCTGATTTAAAGTTTTCTATTTCTTTTTCACGTTTTACAATTAAAGCTAATGTCGGCGTTTGCACACGACCAGCTGAAAACACATCATTCATTCCTTTTTTCTTTAACAAAATACTAAATACACGCGATGCGTTCATACCAACTACCCAATCGGCACAGGATCTTGTATAGGCTTCATAATACGTATTGATTGTATCTGATTCGTCAAGTAAGTTTTTGAAACCTTGGTAAATAGCTTGTTTCGTTAAAGAAGAAATCCAAAGACGTTTCATCGGTTTTTGCACGTTACAAAGATTGATAATATTTCGGACAATTAATTCCCCTTCTCGCCCAGCATCGCCTGCATGAATAATTTCCGTCACTTGTGGATTATGTAACAACTGTTTCACAACATTAAATTGCTTATACTTTGATTTTGTTACTTCAAATTGAAAACGCTCCGGAATCATTGGTAATGTATCGAGTGACCATTTTTTCCATTCAGCGTGATAATGTTCAGGATTACATAACTGCGTCAAATGACCAATTGCCCATGTACAGTAAGCTCCCTTTGGAAATAACTCATTTGCCTCTACCTCTAAATAGCCATCTTTTCGGCGATATTTAAATTGAGAAACAAGGGCCAAACCTTGATCTGGTTTCTCAGCAATAATTAATTTCATTTTATAACTCCCTATCTAAACCGTGTTACTTTCATTTTATCTATTTTTTATAAGTGATGATAAAATATCTATCATTTTTATCCCGCATTAACGGGCAGTAATACTCCCACCTCAACATTCAGCGAAAGCATTGTCCAGCTCTAGCGGCTAGAATCTCCGGT
>NZ_JBALQK010000236.1:16927-17628 GCF_036965845.1 Bacillus sp. JJ1127
TAAAGTTTCACTTTATCATTCACAATTCGTCTTATATGCTTTAGACCTATAATATTATACGCTTAATCTTTACACCTTCACAATAGGATGCTTATATAATCCTTATTACCTGATACATGTGGCACATATTATATCTTTTGTTCAATGAATAACACCACTTCTAATCTAGAAAAATTTTCTGACTGTAAAAAGGAAATTTCACATAAAAAAAGGTGTATTTTCGCTTTCTAAAAAAGGAGGTATGATTAAAGTCTATTTTTCTTGCAAATGAAGAAAATAGACTTTTCCATTCTTCTTTTGTGTCTCGCTGTAATCCTATAGTTTCATTTCAATTTGATAAATAAAATTAATTATTCACTAATGCAACAATACATGGTTTAATATATATAATATGAAAATATTTCTATTTTTTGAGGTGGTACTATGAAAGCAAATGTAGGAGATACTATACTATTTCAACGTGGAAGTGTAAAAATAACAGGTTCAGTAGTAAAACTATATAATGAATCTGTACTAGTAGAAATTATAGGTGTAAGTGGTGGTACTGTTGAATTTAATAGAACAGTAGTGAATCATAAAAATTATAAGATACTTAATGCCAATTCTTAATTTTAAAGAGTCCTTAAAGTGGATACAACAAATGGTATGTATTTTATAAAGTGAAACTTTAATCAGTGGGGGCTTTCATCCCCCCACTGATT
>NZ_JBALQK010000236.1:17742-18218 GCF_036965845.1 Bacillus sp. JJ1127
GTTAATGCGGGATAAATTTTGATTTACACTCTTACTAAAAAACACTACAGCAACAAACTAATATGAAAGCTTACTATGAATCAAACAACATTCATTAACTACATTTCCAAAAAACATCCTGATCTAGAATGGCTTGTACAGCGGCATCCGCGCGAGCCATTCTAGGTCAACTTACCTACTCCCCATAGTCTGATTATTAGAATTCCGAACATTTGAAATGCATGAATGTTCAACGCCTTCAGCATATAACTCACAAACAAGAGAATAGATATCTATCCCTGTAAGAAGGATCTAACAAATACTCAATATTAGTTTTAATTTTATAGCACCTATTGCTTTTACAATTTTTTAAAAGAACGATGCTTTACATAACTTTTTTCAGTATGAAAAATGGTTCATCTCTCTACGCAATGTGCATAGGAAGATGAACCATTGATGTAAAAAATATGCGCTTTTTTAATTATATAAATCCATTT
>NZ_JBALQK010000237.1:0-6833 GCF_036965845.1 Bacillus sp. JJ1127
TTCGTTTAGAGGAAGGGGGCTTCTCGGTTAAAATGATAAAGCAAAACTCCCATCAGTAGGGGTTTCACTTTATTTCTAATATTTTTTATAGTTCCCACACAACGAAACTTAAATCATTTCAAGTACACTGATAAAAAAGTTCCCACAACAAAAAACCTTACGTATAAAACGTAAGGTTTTTATATAGTCCCACACATGCCGTTATCTCTAGATGTCCATAAACCTGCTCTCACAGGTGGATGTCCTCACAAATGTTTGCAGTTTCCTTCTTAAAAAGACGGCGTGCTGTTTCCATTTAAATATTGAACTTCCGTATTATACTCATTGGTTTAAGACATACATAAGCTACGTACACCGTAGGAATTTTATATAATGTTAGTTAAAATAAGACCCCCGCACGTGCCGTCCCTCGTAAATGTCCAAAAACCCGCTACTCGCAGGTGGATGCCCTCACAGCTACCATATATCTTCCTCCATAAAGAAGGCTTGATGATGGTCGCTAAATGTTGAGCTTCCGTATAACTAACATCGGTTTTAGACATAAATAAGTTACGTACACCGCAGGATGTTTTATTTACTTGTCGTTATCTTATCACATTGTATGCAATGTGTAAAATGTAATATTTTGAAGCAATTTCTTGCTTGTGACCTTATTTTAATACAAAATATTTTTGCATGCAAGGGGTTACTGTCCTTCTTTTACAATTTGATTTTCTGGATAAGAAATCCAATCACTCCAGCTTCCAGCATATAACTTCACATTACGGAAACCAGCTGTTTGTAGCGCTAATACATTCGGACATGCTGTTACACCAGATCCGCAATAAACGATTGTTTCCTTCTCTTTATTAAGATGATGGAAACGTTCCTCTTGCTCATCTTTATTTTTGAACTGTCCTTCCGCTGTGATTCCATCTTTCCAAAAATAGTTTTCTGCCGTCGGAATGTGACCAGCACTATGATCGACAAGTTCTTCGGCACCAGCATAACGATTTGGCTCCCTAGAATCAATTAACGTAATATCTGCATTTGCACGAATCTTTTCTTTCACATCTTCCATCGTTACAAGTAAGCTTTCTTGTACGTTTGGCATAAAATGTTTTCGTTCAAATGTTGGAACTTCCGCTGTTGTAGATAAATTTTGTTCTTTCCAAGTAGGAAAACCACCATTTAACACATATGTTTTTTGATGTCCTACATATGTTAATAGCCACCATAGACGCGAAGCCATTGCACCAGCTTGACTGTCATATGCAACAACTGTTGTATGTTCATCAATACCAGCTTGAGAAAGCTTTTCGGCAAAATCCTCAAGGTTCGGGAGTGGATGACGGCCACCATGCTCCGTAATAGGACTGGATAAATCAAGATTCAAGTCAAAATATAGTGCATGGGGAATATGTTCTTTTTCATACTGTTCTCGTCCCCAATTTGGATTAGCTAAGTCAAAACGACAATCAACTATGCGAACATGTTCATCCTCTATATGCTCTCGTAACCATTCGACTGTAACAATCATGCTTAACGACCTTCTTTCTCTTGCAGGCGACTTACATACTCCATAACCATATCTTCTGTTACAATTTTACGTTGCGGTGCAACACCTCGTTTAGCAAGGTCATTGATTTGCTTTGTTACCATATT
Source organism: Bacillus sp. JJ1127 (assembly GCF_036965845.1). Taxonomy (NCBI): domain Bacteria; kingdom Bacillati; phylum Bacillota; class Bacilli; order Caryophanales; family Bacillaceae; genus Bacillus; species Bacillus sp. JJ1127. The sequence continues at coordinate 1,645 of NZ_JBALQK010000237.1, forward strand.
AATTGCATCTACTGAGAAATGTTTTCCATTTGAAGCAAGTGCTACCGCCGCTTCAATTGCCGCTTCACGCTGTGCTTCTAGCTGTAAAAATGTTGTCACAATTTCATTTTGTTTACGAGAATGTGCTGTAATTGCTTTATGTACTTCCATCTTCTCTTCCCCCTAAGTAAAATTTGTACTTTCTTGCCAGTTCTTCATAAGAAAATGACTACGTGAGTTCCATTGTAAGCCGAATCATATCACGACATACAATTCCATTTTCAATAATCTCTTCTTCATAATGCTTTGAAAAGTAATCAAAATCAATAGAAAAAATACGAAAACCACATTTTTGATATAATGCAAGCTGCGAAACACTAGAATTTCCTGTCCCAACTTCAAGTGTATGCATATGATGTTCTTTCGCAGTTATAATCGCATGTTGTAACAATTGTCTCCCAATGCCTTGTCCTTGTAACTCTTCCAAAACAGCAATATTCATAATTTCCATTGCTCGTGGCCTTGTTTGAAGCAATACATATACACCTATTACCTTTTCTTCCTCTTTCATAGCATAGATAAGACCGCGCTGGAGATATGAATTGATTTGACGTTCACTTGGATCGGCAAGCAATAACAGCGACTTCGGTGCAATCTCTTTAGAAATACGCTCTATTACAATTCCCATAAAATTTCTCCTTTCTCTCTTGTTCTAAACCCACCTTGTCTACCATAAGTAATACAAAGGAGGGATTCACCATGGACAACAATGAGAAAAAGTGCAACGTCATCTCAATTGATGGAAAGAAAAAGAAAAATGGAACATATTCCTATCCAAAATTAGTTGTAGAAGGAAAACCATATGAGTTTTCTTCATTCGTCTTATGCGGTGAAACACCAGATGGTAGACGATTAGTTCTTACTCATATGATTTCTACAGATGAATTTGCAGGATTCGTAAAATCACTGGATGCTGTATTACAAAAGAAAATTGAACAAATCTTTTTTTCATAGAAGTTATACAATATGAATTTCTTTTTCGATTGCTGCTAATTGTTTCTGTAATTGTCCCTTACTTTGTTCATATAGCGATACATCAATTGTTTCTGCTAAAGCGAATAATACACTTTCATAATATTGCTTAACATCTTGCTGCATCACTTCTCGGAATAGGTCCCACTTCACTTCCCATTCTTGTTTATAGTGATGAATAAATAATTCTTCTTCATCCGCTACATATTGGGATACGAAAGGCTCGAGTGATTCCTTCGTATCTTCTTGCATGACTGCTTTATCATTTTTCTCAAAAAAGCTTTTCTCGTTTTTAAAATGGGATAATGCCTTTTTAAAATCTTTTATTTCTATAGAAGGAAACGGCTCTTTATGTGTAATAACTTGGTACTCATAATCCGCTGTTCCATTCATAGAGATAGATTTATTTTCCGTCTTACATTTTACTGCAATTTCATCCCCTGCACGCTGCATCGTTTCATCAATCCATCTTTCAAGACGCAGTGAAGTTGCTCGCATCTCTTGCACCAAATCATGCTGAATGAAGGATACAAGCTCCATGAGGCATTCTTGCAACTTAATTTTTACATTTCCATCTGTTCGAAGCGATGCTGGGTTAATAAATTCAGTAAACACATCATTATAACGTAAAAATAAACGTTGCTGTACATAATACAACAGTTCTTTCACTTCATTTTGCATTGCCTGTTCTTCTGCAAGTACACTATACGATGAAATAATATGAAGTAGCTGCTCACGTTCTGCTTCATATTTTTTTATTTGCTTTTCTTTTTCATCATTTCCTTGCTTGGCTCCTTGTATCATGTTTGCAAGAAGTTGATCTGCGCTTTGCAGTGCACTATATAAAGAATGTACAGACACGAGCATTAAATCACGCATCATAAAGGATGTAAATGATTCCTCAAACTTTGTAATTCCCGAATTTTGCAAGATTCCATACTGTTCTTTTGAAATACTCTTTCCTTGTTTCTCTTTCAGTGCACATAGGCTTGAAATTGCAAACAAGCGCGGATTTCGAATACCGTATTGTAAGAGCTGATCTGCAATATATCCTTTTACCATTTCAAGTTCATCCTCAGACTGCGCTAAGTCCGCTGCATTAATCAAGAAGAACATTTTATCAAGTGCAAATGTATCTTTCACGCGACCAAGCTGAATTAAAAATTCACGATCTGCTCTTGAAAAGACATGATTGTAATACGTTACGAATAGAATTGCATCCGCATTTTTTATGTATTGGAATGCAACATCTGTATGACGGGCATTAATAGAATCTGCTCCCGGCGTATCAACAAGAGCAACCCCTTGTCTCGTTAAAGTACAATCATAGTAGAGTTCCATATATTCCACAAAACATGACTTTTCTTCATTCGCTACATACTCAGCAAATTCTTCTAACGTAACTTGTACTTGTTCCCCTAAGTTGTTAGAAACTGCCTGATAACCTCTTTGTACCGCACGTAAAAAACTAAATGTTGTTTTTTGCTTTCCACTTGGTGATGGGTACTGGATGATTGTATCTATTTGTGATAATGCTTCTTCCAATGTTGCTATTTCATAATGAAACAGTTTATAAACTGCTTTCATATCTTCTAACAATGCTTGCTTTGATTTAAATTGAACAACCACCGTACCGTGAGGTTTCTCTTCTGTAATTGGCAAAATTTGATTAATCGTCGCCGTTGTCGGATTTGGTGACACTGGGAGCACATTCTCACCAAGCAAAGCATTTGCAAATGATGATTTCCCTGCACTAAACGCCCCAAATAGCGCTACTGTAAATTGTTTCGTTTCCACACGTTTTCTTTTCCCAACAACTTCTTGATGCAAATGTTTAAGCGTAGGAAGAGTTTCTAATATCGTTTCCGCACCTTTTACTTGTTCTAATATACGATGAATATTTAATGTTGCTGTCGTTTTTACATTTTCTTCATTATAAGAAATGCTATCACTTCGCACCTCTTGTTCTTGTAATGTAAACTTCTCATTTACAACCTGCTTCTTACCTTGCAATACTTCTTCTATTTGTAATCCATCTGGCACTGGTACATGATCGCCCCAAATACCTTGTAAGTAATTTTCGTATTTATCATACGCTTTAACATATTGTAATTTTGTTTCTTTTGCCGTCTGCAATACCGCATATTGTTCAATTTCTTCTTCAATGTGAACAATCTCTTCTTTGACCTTTTCCTGTAAAACACTCGTACTCTTCTCGAAAATCTGCTGCGCTTTCATAAAGTATCTTTTCTTTAGCTCATTTGCAACATCTGCTGTATACAGAAGCAAGTAATCTCCTGTAAATCCTGCACCTTGTTTAATTGTTTCTGCTAATAATTCGGGATTAAAAGAACTTTGCATTGCATATATGTCTTTTCCTACTTCTTCTGTAAACAACCCTTCACCTTTTAAGAAAGCTACAATAAACTCTTTTACATGGAAATCAAGCTGCGTTTCAACGGTCTTCTCTAGTGCTGAATAAAATGCATCTAAGCGCCGCTGTTTTTCTTGCTCTGTTTTTCCTTTTGCAAATAATAAACCGACTTTAAATTTTGTTAGTTTCGTTTCTAAATATTGATTCGCTAGCTCTCTCATTTCAAACGGCATTAAGTAAGCGTTATCTAATATTGCTTGCAAACCTTTTATAAACTCATTTTTTACATCGGATTCTTTATTAGCCACACGTCGTTTATTTTCAAGAAGCTCTTCCTTCTTTTCCATTACTTCTGAAAGCGATAACGGTGATGCTAATTCTTTTTCATATGGCATAAGCTGTTTTTCATTTTCTGAAAGAACGAATGAAAAATGCTCTTGTAATAAATATTCTGTTTCTCTTTCCATACCATTGCTCACGTATTGTTCACGCTCTTTCATAATAGAAGAAAGCAAATTCTCTAATTTTTGAATTTCATTGTGCGGATGGTTCGTCATTCGTAAAGAAGTATAAAAAATACCATCTACTTCAATATCCCAATTAGAGAATGATTGTTTCACACTTTGCCTATAACTCTCAAATGACAGCTCATTTTCTTTATGCTTATCAATTTGATTGACAACAAGATACACCGTTTTATTACGCTGCTTTAATTCTTTCACAAACTGCAAGTTCACTTCTGATTGAACATGGTTATAGTCCATCATGTAAAAAATAACGTCCGCAAGATGGAGCGTTGATTCTGTTGCTAATTGATGCGCGTCGTCTGTCGAATCAATTCCAGGTGTGTCAACAAGTATGACACCATCAGGAATTGGTGCATCATTTCGGTAAATATGAACGCCAATTATTTCATCACCATTTTTACAAAGCTGCTTCAACTCTTCTGCCGAATACGCACCGTCATATTCATAGTGCTCTCCAGATTTCACTGTAACAACAACACGATCCTGTCCCTTTTCAATTTTAACTACATTTGCACTTGTTGGAATCGGACTTGTCGGCAATAGCTGCGCTTTATATAAGTGATTCATCATCGTCGATTTCCCAGCAGAAAAATGGCCACAAAATGCAATCATAAGCTGTTCTTCTTTATATTTTTGCATTACCTCAAACAGCTTCAAGCTATTTTCTGTATCACCATGCTTCTGCCATTCTTCATAAAAACAAACAAGCTTTTTCATACTGTTTGTCTGTACTATGTTTGTCATCCCCTTGATCCCCTTTATTCCAAGATGTATATACCCTATTATCATACTAAATTTTCAGCATATTCACATCAAAAATAAAAAATCCCCTTCATTCTTTTGACAAATGAAAGGGATTTTATGTAAGATTATTCATTTTGTTGTTCCAACCTCATTTAACACATACTTTGTAATGACAGCATATACAACAACCGTTCCTGCAATTAATGTATACATCATATTTAACACACCAACCTTTTTTTGATAATGATTATCAATTTTACATTCATTTTATCATTAAAGAGAATCATTATCAATATTTTTTTTCAAAAAGAAAGCCCCTTTGAAAGAAGGGGCTTTCTACTGCCTGTTTTAAAGGAGTGAAAAACTTGTTGTGCACTCTTATTATATCTCATCATACACATCTTAATAGTTTCAAAAATTGGAAATACCTCTATCTCCTTTTGTTTACATTTTGTATAATAAAAGGGATTGACTTAAAGGAGGAAAATAATGACACAAAATATTTCACAAGGCGAGAGGATTCATTCTATCGA
>NZ_JBALQK010000238.1:0-5718 GCF_036965845.1 Bacillus sp. JJ1127
GGCCCTTTTAACAAGGTAATGGAGAAATTCCACAGGAGATTACCTGTATATTACCAGGAATGGGATTTGTATTCCATGTGTTAGATGTTGAGAAATAAATTAGAAAGGGTGACAAAAATGAAAAACACGCTGGGTGATTTGAATAATCATTTATTTGCACAGCTGGAGCGTTTAGGCGATGAAGATTTAAAAGGTGAAGAACTACTTGAAGAAATTAGCAGAGCGAAATCCGTAACAGATGTTGCAACGCAGATTATCGCAAATGGTTCTTTGATTTTAAAAGCCCAAACAGCATATGAAGAACATCTTGACGCTAATAGAAAAGTACCTAAAATGCTGGAAGGATGAGAACAGTGCATCGCTACACGGAAGAACAGACCAGCTTTATTAGAGAAAACATAAAAGGTCGTACTCGAAAAGAATTGCTTGAGATGTTTAATACTCATTTCGGATTAGAGTTAGGTCTAAATCAAATTACAGCTTATATAAAAAATCACGGTTTACGTAGCGGCATTGATAGCAGGTTCAAACCAGGGCAGCCATCATGGAATAAAGGGAAAAAAGGTACAGGTGGAGGTGGTACTACTCGATTTAAAACGGGACAGAGACCTCATAATTACAAACCTTTAGGCAGTGAAAGAGTGAATGGTGAGGGCTACGTGGATATAAAAATTGCTGAGCCGAATGTATGGAAATTGAAACACCGATTGATATGGGAAAAAGCAAACGGTCCAATACCAAAAGATCATGTCGTTATCTTTGGTGATGGGAATCGTAGTAATTTTGCGCTAGACAATTTGCTCCTTGTTTCGAAAAAACAACTTGCAATACTAAATATTAATCAATTAATTCAAAACGATGCTAATCTGACACGAGTTGGTATTGTTATAGCAGATATTTACAAGAAAATCGGAGATCGAAAAAAGAAAAATAAACAAAAAGCAGCCAGCAAAAGCTAACTGCTCGGTACCGAAAATTACCACCATGGAGGAAAATCTAGATGTAATTATATTATGACCAGGATTCGGAACTTTATTTGGAAAAACAAAAAAAGAGCACGTTTGAACAGCGCTCTTTCATAGGCCGTGTAAATAGAATTATTTGAAGGCGACTTAAAATGCACTACAACTACCAACTCAATACAATATATGGGTACTAAATGAAAAGGTGACAATAAAAACAAATGAGCAGCTAGCAAAAGCTAACTGCTCGGCCCCAGGGAGAGGGACATAAAGTAGGGTACTAACAAAAATGGCATAAGGCTATTCACCAGCCTATCTATAGTATGTCTTAACTTTTAAAATTTATGCAGGAGAGGAAGAGAGTGAATGAAACCCGTCAAAGCAAGGTGCGAAGTGTGTGAGCATGAGTTTCGTGTTCAGATGCTCACGGCACGACTACCGAACCGAGTGGACAAGCATTACTTTATCTGTCCGAACTGTAAAACGGAATTCGTAAGCTATTATACGGATCGTGAAATGCGACAGCTACAGAAAGAAATATCGAAACTATATGCCGGATTTAAGAAATGTGCAACAAAAGAACAAGCAGATAAAATACAAGCGAAGATTGAGAAGAAACAATTGGAGTATAAATGGATGCGGGATAGCTTGATGACGAAAATGGATAATCCATAAATTTACAATAGTTTAATATTAGATTTACCTAATTTCCAAATTAAAGGAGGATAATTCTATATGAGTATACCAAAACGCCTAATGATTGGTAGTGTTCCGTATGATGTGGAAGTGGTAAACGGCTGGATTGAAGAGTTTGAAAATGATGACGTTGTTGCTGGGGAAGCGCGTTATTTTAAACAGAAGATTGCTCTTTCAGATCAAATAGAGGGTGAACAGGCTGCACAGAAAGTAGTTCTTCATGAAGCGATTCACGCAATGTTATATGAAGCTGGATTAAATCGATTGAACAAAGAGCAGAACGTTACAGCTCTTACATCTGTTTTTTATGACTTTATTGAAAATAACATCCATGGTGGTATCTCCAGTTTTGTAGGTGCTCATGATTATACAGCTCCTAGTCCTCAAGGAGAGCGTGGAATAACAGTACCACTCTTATTGGACGGGAAAGAAATCGCAGAGACTCTCGATGAGCCGGACAAGCTTTCTTTCATTAACACCGCTGAAGATCTTGTAAAAACGGTAGAGACACATAAGCCGAAAGTGGATGTATCAGCGTTAGGCGCTGCAATGGCAAAAACAGAAGTTAAAAACGCTGTAAATTTAGGTATGGATCACGAAAAAGTGAAACAAGCAGCTTCTATTGGCCAAACTCGTAAACTACCAATCATTAATGAAAATCGTGGCTCATTTCCTATGGAAGACGTAGTGAAAATAACGAAAAAGGAAACGGCGGATCCGATTCATTGGAAAACAGGTATTAAGTACGATGACGAGGGAAAAGAACGATATCGTACTTGTTATGAATGCCCTTTATGTGGTAATCGTGGTAATCAATACGAGTACAAAGAGAATAAGTTCACGAAATGCCATAAATGTAACGCGAAAATCAAGATAGAACCAGCAACAGAAAAAGGCTTCCCTAATCGTGATGCATTCGGTAATTTTTACGTAGCAAATGAAGAGTATAGTTTGATTTTGGAGGGGGAGTGAACATGAAAGGTTTTTCAACGAAGGATCTAAGTGAAGAACTGGAAAAACGAGAAGGTGTTACAACTGTGCGAGTTAGTCCTCATGAAAAAATTGAAGTTGCTGGAGTTACGGTAGAAGGCCCGGCTGTAATTCTTATTAATAAAGATTAGGAGTGGTGGAATGGAAGTCATTTATGAACATCCGATTTTAACAACTTGGTTTATCTGTTTAATATTCTTCTGTATGTCAAGTGTCGTAGCAATGGCAAAGAAAGACGAAAAATAAAAAGGAGCTGAAGAAGAATGAAAGCAACAGGCATTGTTCGAAACACAGATCCGCTTGGACGAATTGTAATACCGATGGAGCTACGTAAATTGTTAGACATTAAACATAAAGACGGTTTAGAGATTTTTGTAGAGGATGAATCTATTATTCTTAAAAAATATTCTCCTTATGGTGCTTGCCAAATTACAGGGGAGGTTTCCAATGAAAATGTAGCATTTGCAGACGGAAAACTCGTATTAAGTCCTGAAGGAATTGATGTTTTATTAAAAGAGATTGAAGCCTATGTGCAAAAAGGAGCGGTAAAATGAGCGAGCCGAATAAAAAATACACAAATATTGAACTGGAAATGATATTGGATGACTTTATTAGACAGTTACCAGCGCAAATGAGGATGCAACACGAAATGTCTAAGTTATACAAGGCACGTTTCGATGCACTTGTTTCGCAAGGTTTTACAGAACAACAAGCACTGGAAATTGTAAAAACACGTGGTATTGAGTGAAAGGATCGGAAGCAATCTTGCGAGCTATGCATCAGGCAGGAGGAGAAATCCCAGCTACGCAGTTTGATACGTGGCTGGGACTACTCTCTCAGTTGGGACTACTGGAGCAAGTCACGAAAGACGATAATCAAGTATTTTATTACTGGCTTACGGATAGCGCGAAGCAGTTTTTAGCTAAGAAAGGTGTTCGAAATTAGTTAAACTATTGAAGGGTATTCATAATTTGATAAAAAGTCTGTTGCAGTTCTTGAACACTGTTATAACGTTCTTCGATATTATCAGCAATCCCTTTACGAATGAACTGTTCGTACGTTTCATTTGGGAAAGAAACTATTTTATGATTTCCCGTAATTATAAAATGAATCAACCTTGTCAAAGCGTAAGTCTCATGTCTAATTTCGTAGTTAGCAAACCCAAAAATATCTAATCTAGGGTCATTAAATGAACCTTTTCTCTCTGAATTTAAGTTGGTTAGTTGACTATCTTTTAACTTTACTAAGCCGAAATCTGCGACTTTTATTATATCGAAGTCATCGTACTTCTTTATTAAAATATTCCATGGACTAATATCTCTATGTAGTAATTCTTTGCTGTGAATATACTGAAAAGCATTGAAAACTTGAGTAATTAAATTAATTCTATAAGGCATTTGGATTATATTGTTATATTTTGTGAAATAAGTGTCTAAGGAATAATTTGCATATTCCATTGTGTACTGTCGTTTCTCTTTGTCAAACTTATAAACTTCAAGAATAAAAGGAGATTTAAGTTTTCTCATTTGTTCGTACTCAGTTTGGAAACGTTCGAATTCTTTATCTGTTAAATCATTAAAAGCTTGTTTAATCGCGAAATAGCGTTTATAGTATGAGTCTTTATACTTAAGAACTGTTGCATAAGATCCTTTACCAATTACTTGGGTAGGAAATAAAAATTTATCTGTAGACCGTTCGACTGAAACACCTGAATCAAGTTGAAATATTGGTGCCGTTTCAATGATTCTTATTCTTTCGAAGCTGGAAGGTATATCACTTCCTAAACTTTGTTGCAAAAAACTTTCGCACTCAATTAGTTTTGCATTATAATCGCTATTTATATTAAATTGCAAACTTGAATTCATAGTATTGGCCTGTATGGTTTTTAATTCGTCGATTAAATAAAAAAGATCCCGACTTTCTGCAGCTGTGTAGCGACGGCTGTTAAGTCGAATATTCATGTAATTTAACAATCCGTTAATTTTGAAATGAAAAATCGAGAAAATTTCCTGTAATGGAGAAGGAATATCATCATATAAATTTTTATACTTGTTTACACTATCAAAACCAAACTTCTCTACGTAGCTTCTAAGTTTATTCTGTAAATACATGTTTATAGTTTCTGAAATTGCGCCCATGTTTTTCTCCTTTAAAAAAATTGCTTTTTAAGGATAATTTTAACATAAAAAAATTAGATTTATAGGCTTGAAATCGAAAACTAGTTTAGATTGGAGGTACGCAAGTGAGTTACCTGGATTGTATTTCGCAATTAGCACCCAAATTACCGAGGGCCGTTTTAGAAGATGTGTCGAACCGGATTAAGGATTGGATTGTGAGCGATGGGAAAGAAGATAATCCGTATATTGAGCAGCAACTGAGATTCGTGGAACGTGTTGCGGCAAGAGGCAAGAAACAAGAATGAGGTATATTCTGCACCGGTTAGGGATTATCTTGTCACCATCATTGACTTGGAAAGGTGTTGGCCCGTTTCCGATTCCATTTGCAAGGAAGCGATTTTTCAAACGAATGAAGAAGGTGGAAGATGCTTTACGGAAAGTGAGGGTGTTCCGTGACGTCTGAAGATATTCGTAACTTGCGAATCGATGGTGTGGATGTTCCATTTTACGATGGATGTGTGACGGTGCAAGAAGGAATTGCTACGAGGCAGTTAACCTGGAGCGTGAGTGTCATTGACCATGGACTCGGGCAGATGATTCCGACTAACCAATCACGGGACGTGGATATCGAGACAGAGCTGGGGAATGTCTATGCTGGAGAAGGAATTATTACTGAAGTGACTGAAGAACGGTTTCTCCTGGTTGGACGTTCGGTGTTACGTGGATATGAGACAACAGCTGCGTGGTGCGTGTTTCGAGATTCGGAGAGTCACAGCTGTTTAAACGAAAATAAAAATATATAAAAGAAAAATCTTTTAGAGGGGGTCTAATACACTACAGTACTTAAAAAAGAAAAAGAAAACAAAAAAGAACCCCCCCTTAAAAAAATATACCTTATATATATAATATAAATATAAAACTAATAATTATATATTATATATATAGTATTATTT
>NZ_JBALQK010000239.1:0-2345 GCF_036965845.1 Bacillus sp. JJ1127
ATAAGATTAAGAATTGAAGCAGTGTGGGAGTATCTGATGGGAAACTCCCATTTTTTCTATATATACATCAATTAAAAAAACGACATAAACCCCTCTTTTTAGGTGGGAGAGAGCATCTAGCCATGCATAGAAGCGGTCAGTGCCTGTTTCTGCCCCATGCGAAGTAAAAACAGAAAGAGTAAACAAGTGTAGGTTACTTTTTATTCTGTATAGCAGGGATTTAGATGTCGAAAAATAAAAATAGCCTTATATAAATTGTATCTTTTCTATGTAAGAGATTCACTGCGAAATGTTTCAAGGAAATGCATAGCGACTTTTGAAAGGGAGCGATTTTTTAGCCATATAACGGCGGAGTCGGATGTAATGGTAGAGTCTTCTATGTCAACGATTTTTATACCATTTAAAGGGAGTGCGATGAGAGTTGATTTTGGGAGTAGTGTAAATCCAACACCGGATCTAACTAATGATAGCAGCATAGCTGCATCTGGACAATCGCAAATAATATTTGGTTTTAATCCGTGTTTTTTAAAGCCGTCAATGACTTGCTCATAAAGACCGAGCCCTTTTATACGCTGCAGTAACATAAGCGGGGCATTGGCGAGTTCTTTCATTGGGATCATTGTCCGATTATCTGCGCTTTCATTAGGTAGGACGGCAACGAATTTATCTGTAGGTAACGGAAGGGAAGAAAAGTCCTCCATCTCTAACGGAAGTCGTACAATGGCAAGTTCAATCTCCCGGTTCTTTATAGATTGTGCAAGACGAAATGAATCTCCCTCATGTAGACGAAAGGTAACGAGTGGATATTTTTCACGAAATAAGCGGAGTCTTTCTGGTAAATGAGAGAACGATGATTTCACGGAGCCGATTGATAAGGTTCCTTTTAACCCATTTCCTACCTCTTTTACTTCTATAATTGCTTCATCAAATTGATTTAAAAGTTCTTGTGCTTTTTTAAATAAAACACTTCCGGCTTCTGTGAGTTCTAATTGTCTCCCGTTTCTTTCTAACAATTGAACGCCAAGTTCTTGTTCTAGTAATTTCAATTGTTGACTTAATGGGGGCTGTGCCATATGAAGCTTTTTTGCTGCCCGTGTAATTTGACCTTCTTGTGCAATTGTGAAGAAATAGCGAAGTTGTCTAATATCCACACTACCTACCTCCCGTAGCTAAGTATATTTTTTTCGTATTGAATGCCAACTTTTTTAGTATTTTTCATCTATGATATCACATGATACAGTAACACTGTAATTAATTTTCAGATAAGTTTGACTTTTGCAAAAAAGACTTCTGTTAAATGCGTGCAGAAGTACAAATGAAAAAGGGGAGACTTTAAGATGGCTAAATTCGCAGAAGCAAAGAAAAAATTGAGAGGTTCTATCGCTCCAATTATTACGCCATTTGATGAGAGCGGTTCGATTGATTTTGAAACGCTAGAAAATCTAATTAATTGGCATATAGAAAGTGGAAGTCATGGTATTTCGGTTACAGGTACAACGGGAGAACCAAGTTCATTAAAGATTGAAGAACGTGTACAAGTAATGGAGGTAGCGGCAAAGGTGATTCGTGGACGAGTTCCTTTTGTACCAGGGACAGGTTCTACAAATCATGAAGAGACATTGTATTTAACGAAAAAGGCACAAGAAATTGGTGCAGATGCAGCGCTTGTTATTGTGCCTTATTATAATAAACCATCACAGCATGCGTTATATAAACATTTTAAAATTGTCGCGGATTCTGTTGATATTCCAATTATTATTTATAACATTCCAGGAAGAACAGCTGTAAATCTACAAGTCGAGACAATCGCTAAATTGAATAAAGATTGTCCAAACATTATTGGAGTGAAAGAATCGAATAAAGACTTTGAGCACATTAATCGCGTTCTTTTAAACTGCGGAAGAGATTTTCTTTTATTCTCCGGTATTGAATTGTTATGTTATCCAATGCTAGCAATTGGTGGTGCGGGACATATTAGCGCTACCGCTAACGTTGCACCGAAACAAGTTGCAGAAATATATGATGCTTGGAATGAAGGTGACGTAAAGCGTGCATTAAACCTTCATTATGAGTTAATGCCGCTCAATGATGTTTTATTTAAAGATACAAACCCAGCTCCTTTAAAAGCAGCGTTAGGAATGATGGGGAAAATTAAACCTGTATTACGTTTACCAATGGATGTTCCAACGCAGGAATTACAAGATGAAATTCGTGAGGTTCTAAAGCAGTATGTAGAATTACCAGAAAGTATTGTATCTAGATAAGAACACGGCCCCTGTCAACTACCTACTACTTAAACGCTAACACGTTTTGAAGTGGGGACTTGTAAAAAGTCCTGGTTGTCT
>NZ_JBALQK010000240.1:0-12399 GCF_036965845.1 Bacillus sp. JJ1127
AAAATGGATTTATATAGAAAGGTGATTCTTTATGGAAGAAGTCTTACACATTAAAAATGTCTCTAAAGTGTATGAGGGCAAAGTCCCTCATACCGCTTTAAAAAATATTAATTTACATGTAGATAAAGGAGAATTTGTCGCAATTATGGGACCTTCAGGAAGCGGGAAATCCACTTTCTTAAATGTAATTTCGACCATTGATTCTCCCACTGCGGGCGAAGTTTTTATTAATGGAAAACAGCCGCACACATTCCGCAGGGAAAAACTAGCCGTTTTCCGTCGCCAAGAATTAGGATTTGTCTTTCAAAACTTTAATCTACTAGATACATTAACAATTGGAGAAAATATTGTACTCCCATTAACATTAGATAATGTTCCATTAAAAGAAATGGATACGAGATTAGATATTATTTCAAAGAAACTTGGAATTGATCACATTTTAGATAAACGAATTTTTGAGGTTTCTGGCGGTCAAGCGCAGCGTACAGCCGTTGCACGCGCTGTTGTTCATAACCCATCTCTCTTGCTCGCTGATGAACCGACAGGAAATTTAGATTCTAAAGCAGCAATCGATGTCATGGAGCTATTTACAAAACTAAATAAAGAAGAACAAGCAACCATCTTAATGGTAACGCATGATCCATTTGCTGCTAGCTATTGCAATCGTGTTATTTTTATTAAAGATGGTGAGCTTTACAATGAACTACACCGCGGATTACATCGTGAAAAATTCTATCAAGAAATATTAGATGTATTAGCACTACTAGGGGGAAGACGCAGATGACGTTTTGGCAGTTTGCATTTAAAAACGTAACGCGAAACTCAAGGGCTTATTTTGCCTATTTTGTGAGCAGTGCGTTTTCTATTGCCATTTTCTTTTCGTTTGCAGTGTATTTATTTCATCCTAAATTAAAAAACAACGGCTTAAATCATGCTCTTGACATCTTAATGACAATTTCCGAAGTTGTAATCGTAATCTTTTCATTGTTCTTTTTACTATATTCTATCGGTACTTTTTTAAAAGTACGAAAAAAACAGTTTGGGATTTTAACAGTATTAGGTATATCTCAAAAACAATTAAAACGCCTCGTATTTATGGAAAATATGTTAATTGGTATTCTATCTATTTTTGTAGGCATTCAATTTGGACTTGTGTTTTCACAATTCTTTTTATTAGTTACTGCGAAAATCACTCATGTACCAGGACTATATTTATATTGGCCAACAGGGGCTATCATTTTAACAATAACCATCTTTCTTGGACTCTTTATCTTTGTATCATCTTTTACGCCTATGCTCATTCGAACAAGAAAGGCTGTACGCCTTTTAAAAGAAGGAAATGTCAAACAAAAAGAAAAAAAACCATCTATACTCATTTCCTTGTTTGGTGCTGTATGCTTGCTATCCGGATATACATTAGCAGGGAATCCGAAATTTTTCATATCACTAGGGGATGTAATAGCCGTTCTATACGTTCTCTTTAGTATTTTCTTGATTCCATCACTTGTAGCAGTTGGAACGTACTTTTTCTTTTCTCAAATTAGTTTTTTACTCATTCGGATCTTAAAAAAGAGACGGAAATTTTATATGAAACGAATTAATATGCTCTGGATTTCAGATTTAGCAAGTCGCATTCGGACAAACATTAATATGCTCTTTATTGTGGCAATGTTATCCACTCTTGCATTTACAATGATTACCTTTTTATATGGATTTGGGAAATTCACAAAATTTGATGTTGCACAGGAAAACCCATTCCCATTTACCTATCTCTCACACGATGAGAACACATTAGCTGCTGAGCATATAGACTGGTTAGAGCAGCGGTTAACCGAGGAACAATTTACATATCAACAGTTCAAAGTAGACTTATACGAAGTATCAGGGGCAGAACAAAATTCATCTCCGTATTATGTCATCAAACAAAGCGACTATAATACACTTGCTACTGCGTTACAACGAGAAAATCTCTTTGTAAATAAAAATGAAACTTATGTATTTCTAGGACATTTAAATCAAGGTTTCTTTGGTACAATTGATGAGAATTCAAAACAAAAAACAATTACACTTATGCAAAATTCACTACAATTACAAGTAAAAGGTTACAAAAATTATAGCGTTACACCATTTCGTTTAGTACCACAATTAATTGTACTATCTGATCAGGACGTATCTGCATTCCCAGCTAACACGAAACATATGACGCTGCACAGTTTTCAAGTTCAGAATTGGGAAAAGGCGCATGTAATCGGGGCAAAGTTTATGGAAAAAATCAGCAATGAAAGTAAAGAGTTTCAATCCGAACATCCTGCATTTCATGCTGCTGAAGCAAGCGATTCACTCTATCAAACAAAACTAGGTGTTGCTTCATTCTTCTTAATTGGAACGTTCCTTGGTGTCATTTTCTTCATTGGTGCTGGAAGTGTCCTTTACTTCCGTATGTATACGGATTTAACAAATGAGCAAGAAAAATATATTACGATTACAAAAATCGGTTTAACGGAATCTGAAATGAAGCGATCCGCTACCATTCAGCTCGCAATCTTATTCTTCGTTCCGTACATTATGGCTTCCATTCATACGATGTTTGCCACAAAAATGTTACAGGGCGTCCTAGGACTATCGTTATTTGCTGAAATTACAGTAGTTCTTACGATTTTTGGGACAGTTGAAATTCTCTTTTTCTTATTAATCCGTTCGCTATATATGCAAAAGCTATCGCAGCATATTAAGCTTTAAGAAATAGAAGGGTGATCTTTTTTTATGGAAGAACTATTACACATTAAAAAATTATCGCAACACATCAAACTATGAATAAAATAGCCTTATGCGTCGTGCACAAGGCTATTTTCAATAGTTTTTGTTAGCAGCAACCGCCAAAGCCACCGCCATATCCACCATAGCCATAACCGCCGCCGTAACCGCAACCACCGCCGAAGCAGGCAGCACCGATGATAATCAGTAGGATAAACAATACAATTAGAAGCGCAAAGCCGCCTCCGCCAAAGCCATGATGGTCATGGTGGTCATGTCTAATATCACAATTTTCACTCATTATCCTATTCCTCCTTTAGTATCATTCGTAACAAGATCTTAATCTTGCTCTAAATGAGGGGATTCAATTTATATTATGTTTTACGGGCAAATCGGCAGCTTGTTTTTCCAAAAAACAGGCTTGTTTCCTTTAGAAGGCCACAATGTAGTGAAGAAAAGGGATAGACGATAGAAAAAAGAGGATGTGAATTCACATCCTCTTTTTCTATCCGCTCATCTCCCGCATACAATACGCTGCTTTGTTATTTCTCCTAATCTTTCTCGGTCTACTTTATACCCAAATCCAACTTCTTTCGAGACAATTACCTTTCCGCCTTGTAGCGTTACCTCTGGTGAAATAATATCTCGCTCCCAATGCCTGCTAGAAGCTGAAATATCACCTGGAATCGTAAAATTCGGAAGCGATGCTAACGCAATATTTTGCGCGCGTGAAATTCCCATCTCAACCATGCCGCCGCACCAAACAGGAATACCATGTTCCTTACAATAATCATGAATTTGAATCGACTCGGTCAATCCCCCAACTCTTCCCGGTTTAATATTCACAATACGGCAACTTCCAAGTGTAATTGCTACCCTTGCATCCTCTAAGCTATGAATACTCTCATCTAAGCAAATCGGTGTCTCTATTTGTTTTTGTAACTCGGCGTGATCAAGAAAATCATTATCTGCTAAAGGTTGCTCAATCATCATTAACTGAAACTCATCTAACCTCTTTAATTGCTCAGTATCCGCTAACGTATACGCTGAGTTTGCATCGGCCATTAACGGGACCTTTGGAAAGGCATTTCGAATTTCCTTCAGCAGTTCATAATCAAGGCCTGGTTTTATTTTCACTTTAAAACGGCCATATCCTTCTTTTGCATACATTTCAATTCGCTTTAACATATTAGAAATAGTATCTATTCCAATTACAACGCCGACTTCAATTTCTGGTTGTGTTCCCCCAAGTAAAGCCGCTAATGATTGATTTTCATGTTTCGCATACAAATCCCATACAGCACCTTCTATTCCCGCCTTTGCCATACGATTCCGTTTTATATGTTGAAAAAGATTAGGAATTTCACTCGGATGTGTAATCTCTGCTTTCAATAAATTTGGCAATAAAAAATCTTGAAGCATATGAAGTGCCGTTGTTACGGTTTCTTCTGTATACCACGGCTCTGAGAAAGCAACAACTTCTCCAAAACCGGTATATCCGCCCGTATCTTCTAGTTCAATAACGATACTTTCACGTGTTTCATATGTTCCGTAACTTGCTGCAAAAGGAATCACAAGCGGCATTTCCGTTACATAAAGCGTTGCCTTTTTGATTTTCATCTACATTTCCTCCAGTAGCTGCCTTAGTTCCCGTCTTAACAATTTTTTCGAAGCATTTCGTGGTAACTCAGGTAAGAAATGCACTTCCTTTGGTACTTTATACTTTGCTAATTTTTCTTCACAAAAATGAATGATTTCTTCCTCTGTTACATAGTCTGCTCGTACAATAAACGCGGCTGGCATTTGTCCCCACTGTTCATCTATTTTTCCAACAACACCAGCTTCCGCCACTTTAGGATGCGCAAGCAGTACTTCCTCAATTTGCGCTGGATAAATGTTTTCTCCTCCCGAAATAATTAAATCACTGCGCCGATCTAATACATATAAGAACCCTTCTTCATCCAAATATCCAAGGTCTCCAGTATGCAGCCAACCATTCTGTATTGTTTCACGCGTTGCTTCTTCACGCTTAAAGTAACCATGTGTCACATTCGGACCTTTTACAACAATTTCCCCTTCAACATGAGGTGCTGCTACCATGCCATCCTTCTCAATTCGAAGCTGACATGAGAAAAGTGGTTTACCCGCTGAACCGACTTTCGTTAACATGTAATCAGCTGATAGCGTACAAATTTGAGAAGCAGTTTCCGTCATTCCGTATGTTTGGTACACAGGAATTCCTTTTCTCACACATGCTTCTAATAGAGGCTTCGGTGCTGGTCCCCCGCCTAATAACATGCAGCGTAAAGAGTTAGGATAAGTTCCCTCTCCAAGTCTCTCTAATAAGTCTGTCAACATCTTAGAAACGACCGATATAATTGTTACCCCTCGTGTTTTTATTGCCTCATGAATGAAATCAGGATCATATTTCGGAACGAGTAAAATGCGCATACCGTACATAATATTTTTCATTAACAGAGATAACCCGCCTACATGAAACATCGGCATGCATGCTAACCAACAATCATCATCACGAAGCCCTAAGTTCAATGATGATCCAACTGCACTCGCCCAGTGATTACCGTATGTTAAAATAACACCTTTCGGCTTTCCTGTTGTTCCTGACGTATAAATAATTGTCATCGCTTCTTCTAAAGAGAACTCCTCTTGAACAACTGCAGTTTGCTTCGGTCCGTTCACTACCTCTTCAAATGCATATACTGGTACTTGCTCCGTTTCAAATTGTTGATCTGTTACTAAGCAAATAACTTCAGCATCTTCCATTTGCCAAAGTAGCTCTTCTCTTGAAAGACGTGTATTCAGAAGTACAGCTACCGCTCCTATATAAGATAAAGCGTGAATGACTGTGATCATCTGGATGCCATTTTTCATCAGAACAGCTACTTTTTGCCCTTTCTTCACCTGTAAGTGTGAAAGGTGTTCACAAACAGATACTACTTTTTCATGCAGCTCTAAAAAAAGAATTGTCTCCTCTTTCGTTTCAATCGCAGTGCGCTCTGGTGTTAAAAAAGCACGTTGCATTAACCAATTGGGCATCGTCTCCATTACACATTCTCCTTTCATGAAAGAAAGAGACTTGATGTAGAATCAAGTCTCTTGTTCTTTGCTTCCGCTTTTAATTTATCTAGCTACAGCGGCTAAAATGTTCGGTGGCTTCGCTTCTTCCTGCGAGGCAAACTGCGCCTCTTCGTCAGAAGCTCCATCCCCCTCCTATTCTGAACGAGCTGCTTCCGCTTTTATCACGGGAAACGAGGGAATTGTCCGAAGTCTGGACGACGTTTTTCTTTGAATGCGTCGCGGCCTTCTTTTGCTTCATCAGTTGTGTAGTACAATAACGTCGCGTCTCCTGCTAGTTGCTGGATGCCAGCTAAACCATCTGTATCTGCGTTAAATGCAGCTTTTAAGAAACGAAGTGCCATTGGGCTGTTTGCTAAGATTTCTTCTGCCCATTGTACTGTTTCTGCTTCAAGCTCTTCTAATGATACAACTGTGTTTACTAAGCCCATATCAAGTGCTTCTTGTGCACTGTATTGACGGCATAGGTACCAAATTTCACGAGCTTTCTTATGACCTACCATACGAGCTAAATAGCCAGCTCCATATCCGCCGTCAAAGCTACCTACTTTAGGACCAGTTTGTCCGAATACAGCGTTGTCAGCTGCAATTGTTAAGTCACATACGATATGAAGTACGTGTCCTCCACCAATTGCATAACCTGCTACCATTGCGATAACTGGTTTAGGGATTGCGCGAATTAAACGTTGTAAGTCTAGTACGTTTAAGCGTGGGATTTGGTCCTCACCTACATATCCGCCATGACCGCGAACTTTTTGGTCGCCGCCAGAACAGAATGCACGTCCACCTTCACCAGTTAAAATGATAACGCCAACATTTGCATCATCACGTGCGTGTGCAAAAGCATCGATTAACTCCATTACCGTTTTAGGACGGAATGCGTTATGTACTTCAGGGCGGTTAATCGAAATCTTTGCGATACCATTGTATGTAGAATAAATAATATCTTCGTAATTGCCTTCTTTTACCCATTCAATAGCCATTACTCTTACCTCCTTTTTATTGTGCTAATGGTTGCCCACTAGCCACTCTATAAGTTCTACTCTCTTCAAGTAAGAAAAAAGTATCACTGCATAGTTTTTAGAAATCCCTTTACTATTGTATCAAACTTTTGCGGTTGTTCCACATGAATTGCATGGCCAGCCCCATCAATTTTGACAAAATTCGCGTGAGGGATGCTTTTTTGTATGTTTTTTAAGATGTGAAAGAACTTTTGATCTCTCTCTCCGTTTATTAACAAGACAGGCATTTTCAGCTCTTCAAGCCGATTCCACCATGATGGCTGCGCTCCTGTCCCCATGCCTCTGAGACTATTTGCGAGTCCTCTTGGATTATTGGCAAGTCTCTCTTTCCGCACTGCTTCTTGTATTTCTCGTGGCAACTTTTTTTGCGTTGCAAATAGCGGGATATTTTCCCAACGGTTTACAAAGGATTCCATTCCTTCTAATTCAATTCGATCTGCAAGCTGTTCATCTTTTTCACGGCGTTCTTTCTGGTCCGCCTCTTGCTTCAGTCCGGCTGTACAATTTTCTAACAGCAAAGAGCACACGCGGTTTGGATACAAACATGCCATTGTAATCGCAAGCCTTCCACCCATTGAGTATCCAAGTATATGCGCCTTTTCAATACGCAAATGATCAAGTAACGTCGTCATTTGGAGTGCTACATTTTGAATATCATACTGCGCAAGTTCCTTAGGACTTTCCGTCTTCCCATGACCAATAAGGTCGACTGCAATCACTCGAAACTGTTTGCTCCATGAAGGAATAAACGTACGCCACGTCTCCATACTACCCGTAAAACCATGAAGAAGTAGAAGCGGCTCTCCGCTTCCGACTACTTCATATTCATACGTCACACCTTGCAGCGCTACTTTCATTCCACTTCACCTTGTACGAATGTTGTAACTGTGTTTGATGTCTTTGTCCATAATTCACGATGCAGCTGCAAGTTCTCTTCTCGATTTGTACAAATTTCCACAACGTGTAAGCCTTTTTCCGCTGTTCCTTTTTGTACTTCTTTACGAAATGCTTCCCAGCCATTTACACGGGTAAATGAACCACCATACATTTTAACAACGTGTTCATAATCCAGCCCAAGCGGCGTTCCGAATAATGATTCGAAATGTTCCTTTGATTCATATTGCGGTAAGAATGAGAAAATACCGCCGCCGTCATTATTCACAACAACAATTGTTATGTTTAAATCATGTAATTTTGCTGCTAAGAGCCCATTTAAATCATGATAAAATGATAAGTCACCAATTACTAATACGAGTGGATCACAAACTGTACTTGCTCCTAATGCCGTTGAAATAATCCCGTCAATACCATTCACACCACGGTTCGCCATAACATGGACCTTTTTATCTGTTGTAAAGAAAAACGTATCTGTATCACGAATTGGCATACTGTTGCTAATAAATAACGTTGCGTCTTCTGGCAATACATGCATCATGTCTGTAATTACTTTTCCTTCAAATGCTGTTTCATATGTTTCAATTTCGCGAAGATGTGCTTTCGTTTTATCATTGATATGTTTCCACATCTTACACCAATCATTCTGTTCTCGCTTTTGCATATTCCCTATCAGTTCTTTACAAAAATCGATATCACTTGCACATACAACTTCAGTTGCTGCAAGAGCTGGATCTCTCCATTTTCCAGATTCATCTACAACGATATGAACAGCCATCTTTTGTTTCTTTATATACTGCGTTAAAGCTTTTGATACAGGCATACCGCCGAAACGAATCATAACATCTGGCTTCCATGTATCCTTTAGCAATTCATTTCGTAAAAATGTATCGTAACAATCAATTACCATTGTTTTATCATGTTGTCCAGAGCGAAGGTTTGAAAGTGGATCTGCTAAAATAGGATATCCAGTTTTCTCAGCAAACTGCGTAATCACTTCCGCAAGATCTTGATGACTATCATCTCCACAAATAATAAGCCCCTTTTCCATACTTGAAAGGCGCTCTATAAGAGAACTTCCGTATTCACTCGTCATTGTCATGTTTCCTTGATAGACTGCTCCTGTATATTCACCACGGCCCTTTTTCCATAAATTCTCTAAAGAGAAATCAGGAATGAGCGGCTCCCGAAGCGGAAAATTAATATGAACAGGCCCCTTTGGCGCAAAGCATGCACTTGCCACAGCACGCCCTGCTGTCATACGTGCATAATGATACATTGACTCTGAAGCCTCTGGAAGTGCCATCTCCATAAACTGTTTCACAAAAGAACCATATAAATTCAATTGATTCATCGCCTGCGGTGCGCCCACATCTCTTAGCTCATGCGGTCTATCCGCTGTTAATACAAGCATCGGCACTCTTGAATGAAATGCTTCACAAATGGCTGGATAATAGTTCGCTGCCGCTGTTCCTGATGTACACAAAATCGCTACAGGACGCTTCTTCGCTTTCGCAATACCAAGTGCGAAAAAAGCAGCTGATCGCTCATCTACATGCAAATACGTTTTTATTTGTTCATGTTGCTCCATTAGCAAGGCTAACGGCGTTGACCGTGACCCTGGACTAATGACAACATCATATACATTTAGACGCGCTAGTTCGTCTACAAACGCACCTAAATAATATGATAATGCTTCTATATGATTATTCATTTCATTAATTCCTCCAAAGCACCAAGCATCGGTCTAAACTTCAAACTTGTTTCTTCATATTCAAGTTGCGGCACTGAATCAATTACAATTCCGCACCCCGCAAATAAGGATGCCTTCTCACCGCTTAGTAATCCGCAGCGCAGCGCTACCGCAAATTCACCGTTCCCTTTGTCATCTATCCAGCCGATCGGTGCTCCGTACAATCCTCTATCTAATAATTCAACATCACGAATCAGCTTCATTGCTTCGAGACGAGGTGTCCCGCCAAGAGCTGGCGTTGGATGTAATTCTTCTACCATTTTTAAAAGAGATGCATCACCTTTCGCTTCAACTGGTGTATACAAATGCAGTAAATTTTTCGTTGTTAATAAACCTGGATGCTGCGGAATATTAACAGACTCACAATGCTCATTTAATACGTCCCGAATCATGTTTACTACATAGCCGTGCTCTGCTAAATTCTTTTCATCATGAAGAAGCATCGCGCCATTTTGCTTATTTTCTTCTATAGAATTACCATGACCAATCGAACCAGCAAGGCACATCGATGTAAATTTCTCGCCTTCTTTTCGGATCAATATCTCAGGTGTCGCCCCTAAGAAACATGCTCCTTTATAATCAAAAGAAAATACGTAGCAATCCGGTTGTCCGATACGGAGCGCTTCTAAAACCCGAGCGGAATCAACCTCTTGATCCATCACTAACTTTAGTTCTCTTGCTAATACAACTTTCTGTACGCTTCCTTTTCTCATTTCATCCTGCACTTTTACAATTGCATTCATCCAGCCCTTTGGATCAACTTCTACCTTAGAAGTAACCGCCAATCTCGCATCCACAAGCGGGCGCTCACTCTCTTGTAAAATCCTTTTTTCTAAAGAGACAATCTCTTCATAAATCTTCTCTGCAGAATCTTCAGCTGTAACAAATGTATTCATCGTTAACCATGCTTTTTCATTTTTTACTGTTAATAGAAAAGCTGGTAACGACAATGTTGTATCTTTAAATTCTTTCCAAAGACCCGTTTGTTCTTTTTCTGGATCGAATGAAAAACCGCCAAATAAAAGTGGGCCAGTCCCAAATTCATACTCTTCTCTTTGAACAATTGCCTTCTCCTGCACTTTACTCCACTCCGCGCGAGCATTTTGAAAGCGCTTGTCAGAAGAATTTGCTATAGTAAAAACAGAACCAGTTCCAGCAAATATGACATGCTGAGCCGGGTCTGTAAAATAACATCTATGTTCGGATGCAACCCTTCTTCCTGCTGCATAAAAAAGAAGCGGATCTACCCAATCTATTTGTTTTACAAAACTAACCAATGTTTTTTCATCAGTCGCATGTTCAATAGCTGTAACCAATACTTCTTGTAAATCTTTTTGTTTCGTCTGAATCACAAAGTCTCCCCCCTATGGGCGAAAAATAGTCATAAATACGCTTGATTTTAAGATACACCTCAAACGAAAGCCCTGTCAACGTTTAGCATTTCTGAGAAATTCACCTTCTCTTCCTAGAAAATAAACATTGACACTAAAAGATGCTTTTCCTACACTTAATTGTGTACATTACGTGACAAAGGAGGATTCAATATGGAAATGAAAGTCGAAACGAATTCCTCTCCTATGCCGCCAAAGCTAAGTAAACAAACGGGTTGGCGCATTTGGTGGAGTTTATTACGTCCTCATACATTAACAGCCGCTTTTGTTCCTGTTTTTATCGGAACAGCTTATGCAATGCAAGTAGGGGGTATTAATCAAATACATTTCCCTCTTTTCTTTATCATGCTTCTTGCTTGTCTTCTCATTCAAGCAGCAACAAACATGTTTAATGAATACTTTGATTATAAAAGAGGGTTAGATCATGAAGGTTCAGTTGGAATTGGCGGTGCAATCGTCCGTGACGGAATTCAGCCAAAAACTGTACTAAATTTAGCATTTGGATTTTTTGGTATCGCCATGCTATTAGGCGTTTATATTTGTATGAACTCTAGCTGGTGGCTTGCTGCAATCGGTCTTGTTTGTATGGCTGTTGCCTACCTTTATACAGGCGGCCCACTTCCAATTGCCTATACGCCTTTTGGAGAATTAACAGCAGGGTTGTTTATGGGTGTTATTATTATTGGTATTTCATTTTTCATTCAAACTGGAACGGTAACATCGGAAGTTGTCTTACTCTCCATTCCTAACGCAATTTTAATCGGGGCTATTTTACTTTCTAATAATATTCGTGACTTAGATGGAGACAAAGAAAACGGTCGTAACACATTAGCAATTATCGTTGGACGTGAGAATGCAGTTGGTGTCCTTGCTTCTATGTTTATCGTTTCCTATATTTGGACGATTGCATTAATCATTGTCGGAATCGTATCGCCATGGATGCTTATCGTTTTCCTAAGTGCACCGAAAGCATTTAAAGCAACAAAAGGATTTATCGGAAAAAGCATCCCGATGGAAATGGTACCTGCGATGATCGCGACAGCAAAAACAAATACAATCTTTGGATTTTTAATGGGAATTGGTTTATTACTTGGATATTTCTTATAAAAAAGGGACTGCCTGGGCAGTTCCTTTTTTATAGGCATTTTTTCAAATATATCGGTGATTCAACACAATACATCGACCATTCAATGATTTACGACATAATAGATTCCCTCTAGTTCCTTCTCATAACGTGAAACTTTCCTCAGTGGAATTTTATGGTTATATAAATTCATTTTCATTTTTCGACATCGACATCTACATCCCTACTATGCAGAATAAAAAGTAACCTACACTCGTTTGTTCTTTCTGTTTTTACTTCGCATGTGGCAGAAAAAGGCCCTGACCGCTTCTATGCATGAATAGATGCTCTCTCCCACCTAAAAAGATGGATTTTATGTCGTTTTTTTAATTGATGTATATATATTAGAAACAAAATCTTTAACGA